>JASHTZ010000124.1 GCA_030040295.1 Terriglobia bacterium
CGATCTGCACCGTGCTCTGTCCCTGGCTCGCCAGCAAAACGATTTGGACTCTTTCGGTCATGCGGTGTTCGGTTTTTCCGGCCCGCAGCCACTGGCGAAGAGCGCTCTCTTCTTCCGGGCTCAGGTTGATGACTGCCGCTCGTTTGCTCATGCTGGCAGTATGGCATATAACGCTAACTATTGCAACTAAGTACTAGCGCATTGCAGCCACAGACGTTTCATGAGCCCGAAGCCACTCTTCAAAAACTACGAGGCTGAACAGGATTTTGTGATTGTCTTGCCGGCCGGAGGAATGCTGGTCAAACAGCTCGCGCACCGCATCAACACGCAGGTATTGATAGATTCTGGCGCTGGGATCGAGGAGCGTGTCGGTCATTTTGCTATCAATCGCCCCGCGGAACCACTCATCCACCACGTTAACGGCAAAACCGCGCTTAGGCCGCTTCAGAATCTTCGGATCGAGGAAGCTCTGGCACACCTTCCGGTGCAGAAATTTTCTTGATCCCTTCCTTACCTTGAGGCTTGCCGGCAGCCGCTCCACATACTCGACGATTTCCTTGTCCACAAACGGAACGCGAAGCTCAAGGCTATGAGCCATGGAAAGTTTGTCCGCGTACATGAGAAGTTCATCGGGAAGGGTCGACCGGACCTCGATGAACTGGAATCCGCCGAGTTCGTCAGTTTCGGACATAAGATCCGCCAAACTGGCCCAGCAGTCCAGGATGGTATCGCCGGAGTTGGCCTCCAGCGTGCCGTCCTGGAACAAGTGGTCAACCTCGTCTCCGGGAAGAAGGGACAATACGTACTGATATCTTCGCATCCGCTCCGGTATGGCCAGCGAATGGACGCCTCGCTTCAGCGTCTCATTTCTCGGCAACGCTCCGATGGCTGAGGAAATGGGCGCACGCACCCACTTAGGCAGCCGCGCCCAATGTTGCCCGTAGCGAACACCCAGGTGACGGCGATACCCGCCGAATAATTCATCCGGCCCCTGCCCGACCAAAGCCACCTTCACATCTTGATGGGCGCGTTCACAGACAAAATACATAGGAACAATCGAGGAAGCCGCAATGGGTTCTTCCAAGCAGGAAACAATCTTCGGCAGAGTCTCCTCAAATGTCGAGCGGGAAATGGTTACCGGAGTGTGCTTTGAACCGAGCATGCGCGCGGTTTCCGCAGCGTCGGCCAGTTCGTCGGCGGCGAACGTCGAACCGTATCCCACCGTGTAAGTCGGCCAGGCGCTTCCGTTAAGATTCATCAGGGAAAGCAATAAACCTGAATCAATGCCTCCGCTCAGAAGCAAGCCGACCGGCACGTCGCTGATGAGCTGACGCTTGATCGCACCTTTGTAAAGCGCCAGGAGCTCTTCCCTGGCCTCTTCAACCGATTTGGGTGGAGCAAAAGGTGTGGGCCGGAACCGGTACCACCGGCTGACTTCATACGACCCATTTTCAACGGTCAATTTGGTCCCCGGTGCAAGCTTGTGCACGCCTTTGAGGATCGTGTAAGGAGACGGAGTGTAGCGGTAACGCAAGAAGAGGTTTAAGGATGTGGTGTCGATCTCCTGTTTGCCTAGCATCGTGGCGCAGGCGGTCCGCATCTCGGAGCCGAAATAAAGATGATCGCCCTCGACACGGTAATAGAGCAGCTTGATTCCGAACGGATCGCGGGCAAGCACCAATCGACGCTTTCGAACATCCCAAATGCCCAACCCAAACATGCCGTTGAGCCGATTGAGCACCTCATCGCCCCACTGCTTGTACCCGTGAATGATTACTTCCGTATCGCTGCGGGTTCGAAAGACGTGGCCATGGGCCTCGAGTTCCTGTTTGAGCTCAGGGAAATTATAAATTTCACCATTAAAGACCACCCACACAGACTCTTCCTTGTCCGACATGGGCTGATGGCCGCCCCCCAAGTCGATAATGGAAAGCCGGCGAAAACCGAATCCCAGGGGGCCGTCAAAGTGGTAACCCTCGTCGTCGGGTCCCCGATGAATCATGGTTCGGGTCATGGCCTCAAGGTCAACCCGCCGGACTGGTTCCATGCTTCGGAAGTTAAATTGTCCGCAGATGCCGCACATATAACGATCCTAGTCTAGGTTCTTGCCCCGTGAAATCAATCGGTCAACAAAGAACAATCTTTTGGCGGTTGCGTGTTACCTTGCGAGTGGCATTCCGCGTATCCACAACGACCTGTGAGTGATCGACAATCGTCTGGTAATCGTAGGCAGAATGGTCTGTTGTGATCACAGCGCAGTCATGCTTCGAGAGGGTTTCACCCGTAAGCGCCAGGGATTGCATATTGGAGAAATCGTAATGCCGCGTCTTGTAAAGGGCGGGCGTATAGGGGTCATTATATTGAACCTGAGCTCCCCGCTTGACCAACAAATCGATGATCTTAAGCGCGGGAGATTCGCGTGTATCATCAACGTCCTTTTTGTAGGCAACCCCCAGCACGAGCACCTTCGCTCCTCTAACACTTTTTTCAAAACGATTCAGTGCGTCGCCGATCGCGTCCACAACCAAATAGGGCATATTGGTGTTGATTTCTCCCGCCAATTCAATGAATCGAGTTGCGAAATCAAATTCGCGCGCTTTCCAGGAAAGATAGAAGGGATCGAGGGGTATGCAATGTCCTCCCAGGCCCGGACCGGGGTAAAACGGCATGAAGCCGAAGGGTTTGGTAGATGCCGCATCGATGACCTCCCAGATATCCAGCCCCATCCGCAGACAGAGCATTTTGAGCTCATTCACCAGGGCGATGTTGACGCACCGAAAAATGTTTTCAAGCAGCTTGGTCATTTCCGCCGCCCGCGTGGAACTCACGGTCACTACTTTCGGCACGATCTGCGAATATAGATATTCAGCCGCGCGCCGGCTGGGAGGATTGGCCCCACCGATAATCTTGGGAATGCTTCCGACGTTGAACTGCTTGTTACCGGGATCCTCCCGTTCGGGAGAAAACGCCAGGAAGAAATCTCCACCCGCATCCCCGCCTCCGGCATCGTCTGCAAGGCAGCAGTGCAATCCGCTTCGTTCGAGGATGGGCAGCACGAGTTCTTCCGTCGTGCCGGGGTAAGTCGTACTTTCCAGCACGATCAGTTGCCCCTTCCGCAAATTCCCGCTGATGGAGTGAGCGGTCTGCTCCACATAACTCAGGTCGGGCTCT
>JASHTZ010000125.1 GCA_030040295.1 Terriglobia bacterium
CATCGAGGGGATTTGTGTGGTAGGCAACACCGAAACCCGAGATCGCAGGCAGCCAAAGTCCAATGGTGAAGCCAAAGGAATGAAAGAACGGCAGGATTCCCAGCAGGCAATCGCTCCGGTTGACGTTGATCGCCTGCTGAACACCTTCCAAATTCGAGACAATATTTCGGTGGCTCAGCATGACCCCCTTCGGAGTTCCAGTGCTGCCGCTCGAAAAGATAACCGTTGCCAGCGAATCGAGGTTCAAATCGCTTGGAATAAGCCACCGTCGAAGCAGAGACAGGGGAATAAGTCTGGCGAGGGCCGCCCAAACCAGTTTGTTGCTGCGGGTAAAGGTTTTCGCAACGTCTTCGATCATGTGCATGCCCGGCTGCCTCTCGATTCCGACCCGCTCCAGGAGTTTCTCACTGGTAAAGATGGTTCTGAGGCCAGCGCGCGCCACGGCAATGTCCAGAGATTGTTTTGAGGCCGTATAATTCAGGTTCACTGGCACACAGCCCGCCAGACTGATGCCGAAATTGAGGAGCGCGGCAGGCACTGAGGGCGGCAGTATGACCCCGATCATTTTCTCCCCGGGGCAATGCCCGATGACGTGTCGCCGGAAGAGCAGAGAACCGATCAGGACATCGCCAAACCTCGCGCTGCGGCCGGTCGAATCGGCCATGGCGAAACGCCGCCAGTTCCTGCGAGCGCTATCCAGGAACATTTCCGGCAGAGGCCGCTGCGCCTCACCCCGGCGAGCGAAGGCGTCCGCGCTCAGCGCCATGACCTCTTGGCGAACTTGGAATGCACCAGTTTCGCCCGGCAGAGGTGCGCCGAAACTCACCGTGACACGATAAGGAATGCGGCGCGGCCATTTGAAAAAGAATCGGCCGCGCTCGAAGCTGAAAATACTGCCCCAGACGCGGTCAAGGTGCACGGGGATGATAGGAACCGGCAGGCCGCGGGTAATACGCTCAAATCCGCGCCGAAAACACAGCAGGTTCCCCGTGCGCGTTATGGCGCCCTCGGCGAAAATGCACACCAAATCGCCATCCCGCAGGCGGTTCTGGGCCTCACGCAGCGACTCCACCAGCTCGCGCGGTTTGTCCCCTTCCGAGATTGGTATGGCGCCCATCAACTTCACAAGCCAGTGGATTTCAGGCGTCTCGTAAAATTGCCGAAACATCAGGAACCGAACGAACCGTGATGTGCAAGCACCAATCAGGAATGGATCGGCGAAAGAGATGTGATTGCAGACCAGGAGCGCCGGTCCGCGCCGCGGCAGATTTTCTGCGCCACGCACTTCAATCCGGTAGAACGTGTGGGTGAGAAGGAAAAAGCACAGACGGACCATAAAATCGGGCAATACCGTTAGCATGTGCCAGGTCGCCCCGAAAGAAATCACCGCCATCACCAGTAGTATCTGGTTGGCGTGCATTCGGCAGGGGCCGGCAAGCAGCGCGAAAATTCCTGCCCCGAAGAATACTCCGGTGAAAGTCAAAACGTTTGAGGCAGCGATGACGCGACCCTTGGAGTGTTCACCGGCACGAGCTTGCAGATAGGATTGCAGGGGAATAATGAAAATGCCCCCCGAGAAGCCAAGCAGGAAATGACCAACGAAAACCATCGTGAAGGAGTGGTAAGCAAGAAAGAGGAATATGCCGAAGATGCCTAGCCCCACAGAGCCAATGGGGACAAGGCCGAGCTCCACCTGTTCGCCGGACAGCTTGCCGGCCACGAACGCGCCCAGCCCGATGCCAATCGACAAGGAGGTCGTGAGATAACTGATGCCGGTGTTGTTTAAATGCAGCAGGTCGCGCCCGTAGCCGATGATGTTTTGCAGATAGACCGCCCCCAGGAACCAGAAGTAAGCAATGGCCAGAACGGTTCGAAACAGCGGGGGCGAGGCGCGGATTTCCCCGAAATTCTGCCGAAACTCCCCCGGGGCGTTCCAGCGAAACGTCTCTCCCGCCGCTATAGCTGGGACCCGGCTGATTCCAGTTGCGACACCCAGGCCCAGCAAAGCCGTGCCCACGAGTATCGCAACGGGAATGTAAGGCCTGGATAGAAAAGCATCGAGCAGAAATCCTGCGGCCACAGGCCCCGAGATGATCATGGTGTAAACGGTAAGCTGCATCAACCCGTTCGCGCGCGGCAAATCGTCCTCGGGAAAAATCTGCGGCAAAATTCCTTCCTTTGCGGGGTCGAGGAAACAGGCATGAATACCCAACAGAAATAACACTGCCAGCATGGCAATAACCTGCCCCGCAAACATGGCAAGGGTTGCGAGAACGAACAAAGTGGCTTCCACCGTCTTCATGAAAATTATGACGTGGCGCTTGGAAAAACGGTCAGACACCTGCCCCGCATAGGAGGAGAAAACTATGTAGGGCAGGACGTAGAGTGCGGTACCCAACGAGATATAAGAGTTGCGCGTGGCAAGAGAAGATACGCTCGCGGTGATGAAAAGAAAAAGGAGCTGCTTGAAGGCATTATCGTCAAACACCGCAAGGGCTTGCGCCAGCAGGAGGAAGACGAATCCCCGTTCTTTCAGAACGCCGGAATATCCCCGTGAAGTTGCCATATTCGTACCCCCCTGCCGGATGACTTCCGGCGCGCGGTGATCGATCGTCGAACCTCGCCGCGCACGAAAGACTCGAGTAGGCCAGGAGGTGTGGAAGACTGCTCGTGCCCATTCTAGAGCAATCGGGGAAATGACAAAAGCTCGATGCCCGGTTCGACTCGCGCGTCCTCCAGGAATTCCTGCTTCCCCTACGGCACTCCAAAGCGTTGGCCGCGGCAGATGTGGTGTTTGCGGATTCGATCGCCTTGGGCGAGATCAGACATCGCGGTGTAGTGCATTATCGTCTTATCACCCCCGCTTCCCTGAAATACCTCAACAGCGCTTTGGCCGGAGTTTGAAAAGTCGTACCATGGGGAAGATCTGCGTCGGAGATTGAAGAAGATTTGCCACTTTGATGGGAGGAAGACCACAATGGCACAATTTTCGCTCGTGCCGAAACGCACTGCAGTACTGAGCATGGACATTCAGAACGCCATCGTCTCCGCCTACGTCAAGGATCGCCAGGACTTTCTCGAGAAGGCCGCCGGCGTCTTGGAAGAGGCGCGAAAGCTGGGGATGACCATCATCCACGTCCGGGTGGGTTTTCGACCGAACTTGCCGGAAGTCAGCTTGAATAATCCGCTCTTCGCGGCCATCAAGAACTCGCCGCAACATCAGGCCATTTTTGAAGGTGAAGGCGGTGAAATCCATCCCCTCCTGAAGCCGCAAGCTGATGACATCGTGGTAGTCAAGCACCGGGTGAGCGCCTTCGCCGGCACCGATCTCGGAATGATCCTGCACGCGAAAGGCATTGATACTCTGGTGCTGTTCGGAATCGCCACCAGCGGCGTTGTGCTTTCGACGCTGGTGGAAGCCTGCGACGCTGATTATCGATTGATTGTGATTGCCGACTGCTGCACCGACTCTGATGCAGATGTTCACACTTGCCTCACGGAAAAGCTCTTTCCCCGGCGCGCGACGGTGACAACAGCAAGCGAATATCTCTCCGCATTGCAGGCAGTCGAGGGCTGGTCAGATTTACCCGCCGTTTAGGCTGGAATTTCGGCCCGAGAGGTCAAGTCCATCCCTCCCGAATGTCCGTGCGGGGCCCTGCGCATCATTCATGCAAAGGTAAATTGCCATGGCATGAAATCCCGGTTAGGCTGTATCCTGTTCATCAAGTCTTCTCAATGAATGGCGATTGCGCGAGGTAAACATGACCAGGATGGCAATTTGGGCAGGCCTGCTTTTGACATTTCCCGCTTTCGCCACGGCGCAGCAACATGCACCTGTGGATAATTCTGCAAAACAAACCTCCGCGGAGCAGTTGCAGAAGTCTCTCGGCAAGAATGCGAAGATCGTGGTGATTGACGTTCGCAGCCCGCAGGAATTCGCCGCAGGACATGTTCCCGGCGCAATCAATATTCCGGTTGAGGATCTGGCCAAGAAACTTGCGGAGATGAAGATTGCGAAGGACACAACCATCGTGACGATGTGCGAGCATGGTGGCCGCAGTTCGCGCGCCGCGATTGAGCTCCAGAAGCTGGGATATTCCACTGCTTCGTATTGCACGCTCGAGTCATGGAAAAAGTGTGGGTATAGGATCGAAACGGGCAATGCCAAGCCGCGGGCTGCCGACAGTGCGGGTGGTTAACAATCAAAATTTTCAAAGAGTCGAGACCCCGTGAAGAATGCTGGAATCGAACGAATCGTGGAGTTTCCCAACCCCTCGGGAAAAACCCTGCGCGGCATGTTACACGTTCCCGCCGCACAGAAGCGGCGCCTTCCCGGTGTGGTGTTTTTCCACGGATTCACGGGTAATCGGCTGGAGTCCCATGGGATGTTCGTAAAGTGCTCGCGGGAATTGTCGCGGGCAGGAATTGGCTCCTTACGATTCGACTTTTATGGGTCAGGAGAATCGGACGGAGAATTTCGCGAGATGTCGCTTCGTGGAGAGATTGGCGATGGGCGCTCGGCAGTGGACTTCCTGCGTGCGCAGGCGGGAATTGACCCTGAGCGCGTGGGCCTGCTGGGATTCTGTCTGGGAGGGACCGTGGCCTCAGCTCTCGCTTTGAGTGTAGCTGCCAAAGTTGTAGTGCTGTGGAGCGCCCTCGCGCATACGGGCCGGCTGCGCGAAATCATTCAACGCTCAGCCCGGAAGATTCCCGGAAAAGCAGGGGCAAGCGAATTCAACACGCAGGAGATTTCCCCGCGCCTGACTGATGACGTGCTCAAGGTGGAACCGATTCGACACCTCGCACGCTTCAAGGGGCCAACGCTGATCGTCCATGGGGAAAAGGATGCAAGCGTTGCCGTTTCTCATGCGCGCGACTTCTATCAGGCGGCCGGGGCCGACGCCAAGGAGATCGCCATCATCGCAGGCGCTGACCATTACTTTAATTCGACCCGTTGGGAGCAGGAAACCATCCTCCGCACCGTACAATGGTTTGTTGGGCACCTTTAACCAGTACCGCACAAATTGCGCACATGCCCGGGAGTTTGAGGATGCGTTTTTAAAGATTCGGGCGAACAGGAAACCTTCTTCAGGATTGGAACGTCAAATGCAGTCAGGTGATCGATCTGCTCATCGTGCCAGAGGCGAAAGTAATCTGTACCGATCGGTAGACGCGGAGACCCCAAAGCTCATGTTGATCCGAGACCGCTGGCAACGCGTTTCTCTGTGTACCCTCATTTTGATCGGCACAATTGGATTCGCACATACCCTTCGCGCGCAAGATCCACAACAATCCTCTGCTCCGGCTACGAACCAGACTGGGACAAATGCCGCTGGTAATTCAGGTACAGTTGAAGGCCAGCCGGCAAGCGAGCCCAAGCCAACGCAAAATGACCGGATTTTCTGGGCGCTCCCTAACTACTTGACGGTGGAGAATCAGTCCAATCTTCCTCCGCTAACCACGAGGCAAAAGTTCAAGACGGTGGCGGAAGGATGCTTTGATCCGATTGAGTCTGTCTTCATCGGAATCCAAGCCGGAATTGACCAGGCGGATAACGTGAATCCAACCTACGGCCAGGGTTTTGTGGGCTATTCGAAACGCTATGGAACCGCATACGCCGACGCCATCATTGGAAACTTCGGAACCGGGGCCATTTTCCCCACCTTGTTGCACCAAGACCCCCGTTACTACCAGATGGGAAGAGGCCGATTCCTTCACCGGTTTGTATATGCCGCCGGCCGGGTGCTGATTACGCGCTCGGAAACAACGCATAGAATCGAGTTCAACTTTTCCGAGCTTCTGGGAAACAGCATGGCTGCCGGTCTCGCCAACACTTATCATCCCGGGCCTCACACCATCGTAAGTAGCGCTAATGTTCTGGGCACACAGTGCTTGATGGATGCCGCCGGCTACGAGCTCAAAGAGTTCTGGCCTGACATCCACCGTTTCCTGAAACGCGTCAAGCACTGATGTCAGGTTCCCCCCGCATAAAGTATGATTTAACGACGGATAACTCCATTCAGTAAAAATGCGTCTAAGCTTTGACGTTGTCCTCAAGAACAAGCAATTGAAGATCAGGATTGAAGGAACGTAAACTTGAATTTTCGCGGTGACTGTGGATAAAACAATAAAGACAGTTCGAACGGCTACTTGGCCGGCAGCTTTGATTGGAACCCTTCTTGACCCTTCTCGCTGGCGGCGTGGGTTGAATCATCGAGGAGCGGATGCGGCGTCAGCCGGGCATTTGAGCTTGTGGTGCCATCGGGCCAGCCAAACCCTACTCGTGGTATGCATGCTGGGCCCGTGTCATCAGCTTATTGCCCAACAGGATGCGCAGACGCCCCCACAGTCTACGCCATCCCAGCCAACTACTCCCCAAACCCAAACGCCTCAAACGCAAGCGCCATCCAAATCGGCGAGTGATTCCGGCAGCCAGCCGAGCAAGTCCACACCGGACTCCAACGTTCCGAAAAATGACCGGATCTTTTACGCACTCCCCAATTACCTGACGGTGGAAAATGCCAAATCCCTGCCGCCGCTGACCGCCGGGCAGAAGTTCAAGTTGGTGGCGGAAGGAACCTTCGACCCTCTGGAATTCGCCTTCCTGGCTCTGGAAGCAGGAGTGAACCAAGCCAGCAATACTAACCCCACTTTCGGCCAGGGGTTTGAAGGCTATGGCAAGCGCTACGCCCTGGCTTTTACCGACAACACTATCGAGAATTTTGGAACGGGCGCTATTTTCCCTTCCCTGCTGCACCAGGACCCGCGCTACTACCAATTGGGAAAAGGAACATTTCTCCATCGCGCCGGGTATGCAGGCCTGCGGATCTTTCTGACGCGCTCGGATTCGGGGAAAACTCAATTCAATTATTCTGAGATCTTTGGCAGCGCCTTGGCGGCAGGGATTTCGAACGCCTACCATCCCGCCCCGCGCACACTGGACAGCAACATCAGCGTCTGGTGGACGCAGATCGGCTGGGACGCGGTAGGCTACGAAATGAAGGAATTCTGGCCTGATGTCCATCGCTATCTCCGGCGCAAATTCTCCCATTCGTAATTCCATACCTCACATCACAAATCCGAACCCCGCAAAGGGCGTTCGGAGCCCGCAGAATGTTTAAGAATATCTCGATCTGAGCCGTCCAAATTCCCCGGAGGAGAACCCATGCGGCGATCGAAACCAACTTGGAGGCGATTGTAACTGTCTGGGAAGCACGCAAGGCGAGTACTCAGCGCAATATCGCTGCGCTGAGTACCCACACCCGGCATTATTGAGTAGCGAGGACCGCCTGCTGGTAGGAGAGAGCGTTCACGGTCGTAAATCGCGGCGTCCCCGGGGGCAGCGAACCGATGTTGGTAAAGTCCGAATCGTAGCCATAGCTTCTCGTGGGGGCACTGTAGACCGTGTTACAGCATTTATAAACGCCGTCGGAATACACAGAGTAGTAGAAGCTCACCATGGCCCCGAGATAATTCAGAGTAGTGCCCCAGCCCTCCAAATAGCGCAGGAAATTATGCACCCCTCCATCCGTCCCGAAGTCATCCGGCGGGGCGGAGGGGGAGGTAAAGGTGGGCAGAGGAAAAGACATGTTCTTACCGGCGATGACCGCCGTACGGAACCAAGTAGCCGTTGAGGCGGGGCGGTTTCCAGGGTTTGTCGGGTTGGTGAAAGATTCTGCGTCTGTCCAGTTATTCGAAAGCAGCGTGACGGAGTCAGCGAACACTGCTGACGGTATATGGCATTCGCCCGTCTCGTCCTTCGTGAACCCATTTGCGTTGGTGGTCACAGCATTGTAATCACCCCAGATATAGAGAGGATTCTCCGTCGCTACGCTGAAGCCGGCCTGCGAGGGGTATGTAGTTGTAGTCTCCATATTGGGGCAAGTGGTCAAAGTTGCGGCGGAGTAGGGGGGTAAATTGCCCAGCGCACCGTCCACCAGGCGCACGGCATGCCGGGCGAAAATTACAGCGTTCTTCTGCGCCTCGTAATAACCCGTCCCTGAGGCTGCAGATGTAATGCGTGTGAGAGGAGCCGCGCTGGGGGATGTGGGGGAGGCCAGGTTCGCCATAAACGATCCTGACGAGAACGCGCATGATGAGGAGGACGCCAGCTTTGTTGTCGTTTGACCGGTTGGGAAATAGGTCGAGCCGGTGGTA
>JASHTZ010000126.1 GCA_030040295.1 Terriglobia bacterium
GCCACCTTGCCGCCGCCCGACACAACCTCGATCTGCCGCTCGATTTCGTACGCCAGCGCCTTTTGCAGGAAGCGGAAGGAGTTCAGGTTCTTCACCTCCGTCTTGGTGCCGAATTCGCTGGAACCCTGCGGGCGCACGCTCACGTTGGCGTCGCAGCGCAGGCTGCCCTCCTCCATGTTGCAGTTCGAGACATCGAGATATTGCAGCAGTGTCTTCAGCCGGGTGAGATAGGCAAAGGCCTCATCGGGAGTGCGCAGGTCGGGCTCGCTCACGATTTCGATCAGCGGCACGCCCGAGCGGTTCAAATCGATGTAAGACTTGCGGTCTGAATCGGGAAAGCCCTCGTGCAGGGACTTGCCCGCATCCTCCTCGAGGTGAACGCGCGTCACGCCGATGCGCTTGCGCGCCGCCTCCACCTGGATTTCGATCCAGCCGTCGGAAGCCAGCGGCTCATCGTATTGCGAAATCTGGTAGCCCTTGGGCAGGTCGGGATAGAAATAATTCTTGCGCGCAAAACGCGAGTGCGTGTTGATGGCGCAGTTGAGCGCCAGGGCCGCCTTCATGGCCATGGTCACGGCCTCGCGATTCAGCACCGGAAGCGCGCCCGGCAATCCCAGGCACACCGGGCAGACGTTGGAATTCGGCGGGTCGCCAAACCGCGTGGAGCAGGCGCAGAAGACCTTCGAGCGCGTCAGGAGTTGAAGATGCACTTCCAGGCCAATGACCGCCTCAAATTTCGTTCGCGTGATGGTTGCAACCGTCATAAGCGAGTTTCCTCAATAAAACAGCGCCGAAGTTCATTATACACGGTTCGCTTAAGGTGGCACGGGCTGCCAGCCAGTGCTGTAGCGGCGCTCTATGAGCGTCGCACTGTAGGGGCTTGTCCGTCCGCGGACGGACAAGCCCCGGCGACGGTCGCAGACCGCCGCTACAACCATGGGCGGCTGGTTACGAAGTGACGAGCCGGCTCTAGAATTCAAACAGAGACACTACCCCCGCCACATTTCCCACGTGCGCACGTTCAGTTGGATGTAAACTCGGGTGGCCTGTCACCCACAAGGAGACCCTATGAGCCATTCGCACACGCACTCAGGAATCACTCTGCGGAATTCACACCGCGCCTCCGGGGGCTCGCATCACACGATTCCCCAATTCACTCGCCGGGCGTTTTTCTCCACGGTGATTCCGGGCGCGATTCTTGCTCCCTACGCCTTTCCGCAAAGCATCGGTGACATGGCGGAACGATTCCGGCGGATGTCGCTTGAATATGAACGCAAGGGGCTGGCAGAACCGTTCAAGGGCGTCACCACCAACGGAACGGTCGAGCCGGGCCTGTTCGGCATCCATGCCACGGGCGTTCCCACGGCCGCGGTGCGTGGCGCCGCGGAACACTTTCTCTCGAGCCTGAACGAAGAGCAGCGCCGCCGCACGATGTACGCCGTGGATGATATCGAGTGGCGCAAATGGATGAACCAGCACTTCTACGTTCGCCAGGGAGTGAGCTTCAAGGAAATGTCGGAACCGCAGCGCCAGGCGGCGTTCGCCATGCTGGCTGCGGCGCTCAGCCCGCAGGGCATGACCCTGACGCGCAACATCATGCGGCTGAACGAGACCCTGGCGGAGCTTACCGGCGATCACGAGTTTCTGGGCGAGTGGCTCTACTTCCTGACGGTGATGGGCAGGCCTTCCGCCACCGAGCCCTGGGGATTCAAGCTCGATGGGCATCACGCCATCATCAATTACTTCGTGATGGGGAATCAGGTGGTGATGACGCCGTACTTTGCCGGCTCGGAACCGGTGACCGCTCCCTCCGGCAAGTACAAGGGCCTCTCGGTTCTTCAGGACGAGCAGTCGGCGGGCCTGCGCATGTTGCTGGCGCTCGATGACGCGCAGCGCGCCAAGGCAATTCTGGGAAAAGAGAAGCACCAAAACTACAATCTGGGCGAGGCGTTCAAGGACAATTTGGTGCTGGATTACGCGGGAGCGCCGGTCAGCACATTCTCTGAAGCGTCGCGCCGGCAGCTTTTAGACCTGGTTGACCTGTATGTGGGTAATATGGACGAAGGTCATGTCAAAGTTAGAATGGACGAAGTGAAGCGTTACGCCGACCGCACGTATTTTGCCTGGATCGGCGGCTCAGAACCCGCCAGCGTGTTCTATTACCGCATCCACAGCCCGGTGATCCTGATTGAGTTTGACCACCAGCGCCCCGCCAACCTGGCGCGCTTCGCCAAGGACCCCAAAGAGTGCACGCAACAGCACATTCACTGCGTGGTGCGCACGCCCAATGGGAACGACTACGGCAAGGATCTGCTCCGCCAGCATTACCTGGCTCAGTCGCACGCCTGAGAACGATTCCCCCGCCCGCCGTGGCACGGTGCTCCGAAGGGGTGAGAATTCCGGCACCGCTGCGAAAATCTATTTGTCAAACCGCCGCGACTCGTCAACAATAAGCGTGACATGAAAACCCGCATCCCTGCCGTTTGGCTCTTGTTCAGTATTCTGGTTTCCTTCCCTGCGCTCTCGAAGGCGAAGGAGAAAAAAGAACGTGAACCACCCACGCCCATTGGCTGGCTGCATCTGCCGCAGGGTTCAGAGAGCTTTTCGGTTCCCGAACCCGATCTCCAAAAAGCCAAGCGTAAGATTCCGCGCGGCGCGCTCGTTCCCGTCTACAAAACCAAGGAGAAGGGTGGCACGACTTTCGCGCAGGTGAAGGCGGTGCACTTTGAAACTGGAACGGCGGAGATGGGCTGGGTGCAGATCAAGCCGGCGGACATAAAGCCCGCGGAGGCATATCCTTTGGACAGTGACCTGCTCAAGCAGCTTGGTCCTCCCTACCTGGACGACTTTACCGCCGCGCACACGGATATCGCCCGCTATCTGGTGCGCCAGGCACAGGGTCCCCCGGCGCTGCTCTGCTACATGTCCACTGCACCGCTCTCCATGGCCAGGCTCGTCATCTTCACTCCTTCCGAGCGCGGGAAGTATGTGGCAGGAGCCACGGTGAATTTCGTAATCGGTGAAATGCAGCCGGGAATCACCTCTCTGGAAGTTCGCGATCTGGTGGGCGACGGCAGCGACTTCGCGATCAGCAAGGAGCCGTTCCGCGAGCAGGCGGAAACCTACGGCACGAACATCGTCGTGCGCAAAATTGCCAACGGCAGTTTCCAGATCGTGTGGCAAGCGCCGACCGAATTCCATAATCTTTCCGAATACAGCCCGAAGATGCAGATCCTTCAGCCGCCGGAGAAAAACATCGGCGCCCCGGGAACCGTGACCAAAGGCGAGGTGACCTACCGGGCACAAGGCAGCGGGCAGGAGCCGGTTTGGAAAGGCAAAGTGGATTTCTTCGTGTTCGGCCGGGAAAAACCGTTGGATTCCCTCAATATTGAAAAGGCGTGCGCCTGGGATGGCAAGGAATTTGCGCCGCTCAAAGACTAATCG
>JASHTZ010000127.1 GCA_030040295.1 Terriglobia bacterium
AGTCCGAAGTGATTCAGAACTTCTCAAGCAATCCGGAGACGCTGGCGGGAACCCTTCAAACGATCAAGGCGAGTGGGAACCACGCACGGCTGAACGATGCGCTGGCGCGGGCCGTTTCGATGCTCTCCAACCAGTCGAGAGCCAAACGGCGTGTCGTGATTGTGTTCTCAGAGGGATTCGACCGAGGCAGCACAACCACTGGGGCCGAGGTCGTGCGTGCCGCGAGCAATTCCAACGTGACGATTTACGGAATCCGGTTCAGTCCAGCGGGAACCGAGTGGAAAGACGATGGCAGTTATGCTCTTACGCACCTCTTTTTGCCATCTTGTCCACGGGATACTGTCCCATGCAAGTTTGCGCTTAACCTTGCGCCACTGACGGTATTGGCTTTAAAGGCAGGTTCAAAGGAATTGCGGGCAAACTTGCTCGGACAATATGTGGGGTATACCGGCGGGATTGTGTACACGCATTGGAGGGAGCATGCGGTGCAGGATCAACTCCAGAACATCGCACTCGCAGTTAACGGCCAATACGACCTGGCGTATGTTCCTGCCGCTGCGATGAACCCCGGTTTTCATCCTCTTAGGGTCACGGTTTCCGAACCCGGCCTGCTCGTCCGGACGCGGGCCGGATATTTCTATGCCCCGGTGCGAAAATGAAATGGGGACCACCCCGCGCATTCCAGAAGAGCCTTGGACAGGTGTGCTGATAGGCGTCAATGCCAAACGAAATGAATCGCCATCCCACGGTCAGCGTGTGCATTCCCTCCTACAACCATGCGCGCTTTCTGCCGGCATCGCTGGATTCAGTTTTCGCCCAGACTTTCCGGGATTTCGAAGTGGTGGTTGTGGATGACGGCTCCACCGACAACAGTTTAGAAATTTTGGACGACTACGCCCAAAAGTATCCCGCCATGATGCGAGTGTTTACACATCCGGGGCACAGAAACCTGGGCACATCGGCCTCTGACAATCTGGCGATCGAAATGGCGCGGGGGATTTATTGGTGCACGCAGGATTCGGACGATATCTGCTATCCCGATCAGCTCAAGCGCTTGGTGGAGTTCTTTGACAGCCGCCCTGAAGCCGGTTGGGTCTACGGCGTTTCCGACTTCATCGATCAGGACGGCCGGCCTCTGGAGGGTCAATACGGGCATGACCTTTCCTCGTGTCCGGACCTGGTGGAAGATTTGATCTTCAATGCCGTCATTGCGCCCCAGATGGTTCGAATGAAATGCATGAAAGAGGTTGGGCCGTTTGAGCCGGGCCTGGTGCGCGGGGAATGGGAGTACTGGATCCGCCTTGCGGCCCGCTTCCCCGCCGCGTTCATGCCGCGAGCTGTGGGCGCGCATCGCAATCACGATTCCAACACCTCCATCAGCCTTCCCCAACACGCGACCCGGGAACGCATACGCCAGGATGTTCGGTGGAGCCTTGAAGTATTTACGACGCTGCGGCGCAAGTCAGAAGCGAACAGCCGGTTTTTTTCTCCCCGAACCCGGGCGCTATTTGACCTAAAGCGGGCGGCGTTGCACATTTTGATCGAGGAAAGGCAAGAGGCACAACGCGCGGTGGCCGAGGCGTTTCAATCCGACCCCGCCCTTCGCCGGGACGCGAAACACCTGACGCGATGCCTAAGGCAGGTGGGAAGTCTGCGTCTTCTGGCGATGGTGAGCCGGGAACTGGGGTATCCTCCGAGCTGGTTGTGGAATGCGGATTTCCTCTCCACCGCGCTTCGCGTCGGGACGAATCGAATCCTGCGCCGCCGGTAATTACGTTGGGAGATCCCCCGGTTTTGCCGGAGGATGATTCCTTTCCGGCGAGTCGATTTTCTCTTTCAAGGTGAAGCCGTTCATGTCACAAAGCCCGCTGGTGAGCGTCTGCATGACTTCGTACAATCATGCCCGCTTCCTGCCCGCGGCTTTGGACTCGATTCTGGCCCAGACTTTTCGCGACTTTGAACTCGTTGCCGTTGATGACGGGTCAAAGGATGGCAGTCTGGAGATTCTTCAGTCCTATGCCTCCCGCCATCCCCGGGTCGTGCGGGTCTTCACACATCCGGAACATCGAAACCTGGGAATTTCGGCCACGCTGAACCTCGCGACGCAGAACGCTCGCGGTGTCTATTGGTGCAGCCATGCTTCGGATGATGTCTCCTATCCGGCCCGGTTGGAACGGCAAACCGGTTTTCTGGAAGCTCATCCGGAAGTGGGTTGGATTTACGGCGTCGCGGATTTCATCGACAAAGAGGGGGCCGCCCTTGATGGGGAGTTCGGGGCCGATCTCTCCCACGCGGCGGATCTTGCGGAAGAGCTGATTCTTGAAAATCAAATTGCCGGTCAGGCGGCGATGGTGAGAATGAAATTCATGAGGCAGGTCGGCCCTTTCGACCCGGCATTGGTTTACGGAGACTGGGAATTGTGGGTGCGGCTGGCCGCGCAGAGTCCGGCCGCCTTCTTGCCGGGTTCGGTGGCCGGATATCGCTATCATGAGGACAACACCTCCAGGTATTCTCCCCGGCGGGATTTACAGGAGCAGAGCCTCGAAAATTACAGGCGATGTCTCGATGTCATTGATTCTCTGCGCAGCAAGTCGCACGCGGGCGCGCAAAATCTCGGGTCGCCACGCAAGAGGGCAATGCTCGGTCTGAGCAGGGCCGCGTATCTCCTTTTGCTGAAGGACCAGCAATCCGCATGCCGTGCAGTCGCCGAGGCGTTTGGGGCCGACCCATCCTTGCGCCGGGATCTGAAGCGTTTGGCGCACTGCCTCGAACATTTCAACAGCCTGCGGCTGCCCATCATGGTTGTGCGCGAATTAGGTTACCCGCCGCGATGGATGGGAAGCGCGGAATTTCTCTCCGCCTTGCTGCGGATTGGCACTCATCGGCTTGCGCGCTCCACTTGATGCGTGACTTCTTTAGATTCGCTGTTTTCAAGAAGTAGGGTGCGCTTCTCCGTCAAAGAAATTGCCTCAGGCTGCCGCCGGGCGATATGATTGAACGATCGGGTGGGGAAATTCTCAAGGGAAAACTGCGCGCCGCCCTGGGGACGACATGGGTTCCGCTGACGACCAATATCGAAAATTTGCCGACCTCACCTTCGAGGATTTTCAACGAATGGCTCAGGACGATTCCCTGAGCCCCTACGAGAAGACCGGTTCGCCCGATTCGTATAGGAAGGGAAAAGAGGGAGTCACCTTTCAGAGCATTTTGTCCAATCTGCCTCTCCTGAATGAGCAGGGGAAAACCGTATTGGAGGTTGGTCCGGGTTGCAGTGATTTGCCACGCCTGCTCATCAATCTTTGCCGGGAACGGGGTCACAAGCTTCTGCTCGTCGATTCGGAAGAGATGCTTGCGCATTTGCCCGAGGAAAACTTCATCCGAAAGTTTCCCGCCTACTTTCCCCAGTGCGAGTCCATTTTCACGGATTACGCCGCCAAAGTGGACATTGTGATTATTTACAGCGTGCTGCACTATGTTTTTGTTGAGGGAAATGTTTGGGATTTTCTCGACCGCTCGCTGGAACTTCTGGCGGAAGGAGGGGAAATGCTGGTCGGTGACATTCCGAATGTTTCCAAGCGCCGCCGGTTCTTCAGCAGCGCTCGCGGTGTGAAGTTCCACCAGCAATTTATGAACACCCAGGATCTGCCGGAAGTGCACTTCAATCGCCTCGAACGGCACCGGATTGATGATGCGGTAATTCTGGGGCTGATTGCACGGGCGAGGAACCAGGGATACGAGGCCTATTTGCTGCCTCAGCCTCCGGACCTTCCCATGGCCAATCGCCGCGAAGACGTGTTAATCCGGCGCCCGTAAGCGGAAGGCATGAAAACCTCCTCTTTCAGGCGAAATGAGTGCATCCCTCGCGCTGGTCACAGGGCGGCATTCCCGGGCGCGGCCATTTACTTCGATCATGAGGAGTGAGAGCCCAGTCCGGGTTGAACTCTATACGCCAAAGTACAAGGCTCAGTGGGATGATTTCGTCCGCAGGTCGAAAAATGGTGTTTTCCTGTTCTTCCGGGATTATCTTGAATACCACTCCGACCGCTTCCAGGATCACTCCCTGATGTTTTTCAAAGTCGGCCGGTTGGTTGCGCTGATGCCGGCGAATCTGAAGGGGAATGTGCTGGTTTCCCATGGGGGGCTTACTTTCGGAGGAATCATCAGCAACGGGCGAATGACGACGCCCTTGATGTTGGAATCATTCCGAACGCTTGTCGACTACCTGCGGGGGCGCGGCGTAAGGAAGCTGGTCTATAAAGCCATCCCTCACATCTACCACCTCCTTCCCGCGGAAGAAGACCTCTACGCGCTGTTTGTGAATAACGCCCGCCTTGTGCGAAGGGATGTGTCCTCGACGTTCGTTGCGGCGCAAAGGCTTCCACTTGCGCGAAATCGCAGGAGGGCGCTGGAGCACGCCCGCGCCCATGGCATGCAGGTGGGGCAATCGCGGGAATTCACCAGGTTCATGGCCATTACGGATGCCAACCTTCAGACACGCCATGGCGTACGCCCTGTGCACACTGCCGCCGAAATGGAGCTTCTGGCGGGACGGTTCCCCGAGAATATCAAGCTCTTCGCCGTGAGCCTTCGCGACGAGATGCTGGGCGGCGTCATCATCTACGAGAGCCGGAATGTTGCCCACGGTCAATACCGCAACGCCACGGAGAAGGGCAGGGAACTCGGTGCCCTCGACTTCCTCATGGATTCTCTTTTGAACGGTGTGTACCGCCGCAAGCCCTATTTCGATTTTGGCATTTCGACCTTGGATGAAGGGCGCACTTTGAACTCCCAGCTCATTCGAAACAAGGAAGGTTGCGGCGCGCGCGCGACGGTGTATGATTTCTACGAATTGGCCCTGGGGGATTAATTGCTGCATGGAAGCGGGTTTTGCAAACTAACTTGACGGGCGCACCTCCAACACGGACCCGGCTAGCCCTGCCTCCTGACGCCGAGGCAATGATTCCGGCGCAAATCCCCATCAGTCCGTTCCAATACAATCACCTTGGCCGCGCAGACCGTGAGGTGGAGGAGGAAGCCACAGAGGCGATGCTCCAGGACCACCTGGGGCGGCCGTTCGCCCTCACCTCCAGCGGGCGAGAGGCGCTGGCGCTGGCGCTCGCTGATGCCGGACTGGGCAGAGATGATACGGTCACCATTCTGACTTCAACCGGAAACTCCTATGTCTCAGGCTGCGTCACCCGCACGATTCAGGGTGTTTGCCGCTGGTCCATGAAGCTCGAGTCTTCGACCCGCCTCATCGTAGTCATTCATGACTTCGGCATCCCTTATCCAAGAATGGATGAAGTATTGAAGTCGGGTATTCCCGTTCTGGAAGATTGCGCCTATGCCTTTGCCTCCTCCCGCGGCGGGGCGCAAGTTGGGCGGGATGGGAAATATGCCATCTTCAGTCTGCCGAAGTTTTTCCCCATCAATTACGGC
>JASHTZ010000128.1 GCA_030040295.1 Terriglobia bacterium
TTCGCCCCGGACTCCTGCTTGCCGGAATCACCTGCCTCACCGGTCACAACACCGGTAATCGCCGACCTGGCCAAGTCAACCTTAACCTGATTGGCAATCTGCAACTGCACCATCTCATTCCGGAAGCCCACGATTGTACCGTAAATCCCGCCACTCGTCGTTACGCGATCGCCGGTCTTCAGGTTGGCAAGCAAGTCCTGAAGTTTGCGCCGTTGCTGCGATTGCGGCCGGATGACCAGGAAATACCAGATGGCGAAGAGCGGCGCGAAAATGAATAGAATCTGGCCCAGCGCGCCCGACAAACCCGGGTCCGCCGCCAGGAGAAAAGGATGTAAGAAGAGGCACTCGATCAAGGTCGAGCCGTACTTTCAGGGAATTAATAAGATCATCCCGCCCGCCGGGTACGGGATGTTCTTTGGTTCGGGTTTTCCGGATTCGCTTCGGGCCGGATTCGCTTCGGGATTGCAGCGCCGTCTTTTCAAGCGGCACCCACCGACCTCACTGGGCAGGACCGGTGCTACAGATGCGAGCGCACCCTCTCGTGGAATTCCGCGAACTCTCCAGAAAGGAGAGACTGCCTGATTCTGCGCATGGTGTCAAGGTAAAAGTGGAGGTTATGGTGCGTGGCGAGGATGGCTCCCAGCATTTCCCCGGTTACAAAAAGGTGGCGCAAATAGCGGCGCGAATACCGCCGGCAGACCTCGCAGGAACATGCAGGGTCAAGCGGATTTTCGTCCCTTGCGTAACGGGCATTCTTGAGGGTGATTTTGCCTTGCGAAGTGAAGGCGCAGGCATTCCGGGCATTGCGCGTGGGCATGACGCAATCAAACATGTCGATTCCCCGCGCCACGCCTTCCAGCAAGTCCCCCGGCGTGCCGACTCCCATCAGATATCGAGGCCGGTCGCGCGGCAGCAGTTCCGCGGTGAACTGCACAGTGTCATACATCTGCGATTGGGGCTCGCCCACCGCCAGGCCGCCAATCGCATAGCCTTCAAAGTCGAGCTCCAGCAGCCCCTCGGCGCTCTGATGACGCAGATCCTTTTCCGTCCCGCCTTGCACGATGCCAAAGAGTGTTGATTCCGCGTTGGAGCTATATTTCGAATCGCGCTGATCAGCGGCTGCCTTCGCCCGCTTGGCCCAGCGCGTGGTGAGTTGCACGGAGCGCTCCAGGGTTGGGCGGCTGGCCGGGTATTCGACGCACTCGTCAAGGCACATCATGATATCCGAACCGAGCGCCAATTGAATTTCCACGGCGCGTTCGGGAGAGAGGAAATGTGAGGAGCCATCGAGGTGCGAGCGGAATTGGACTCCGTCCTCTGTGACGCGCCCCAGGGACTTCAGGCTCATCACCTGAAAGCCGCCGCTGTCGGTCAGAATAGGGCGCGGCCACGACATAAAGCGGTGCAGCCCGCCCGCCTCGCGAATCAGTTCATGTCCGGGACGAAGATAAAGGTGGTAGGTGTTGCCCAGCAGGATTTGCACGCCCAGGGCCTCGAGTTGGCCCTGCGTCATGCCCTTCACCGTGCCGCCGGTGCCCACTGGCATGAAAACGGGCGTTTCAATAACTCCGTGGGCCGTGTGCAACAATCCGGCACGCGCGCGCGTGAGCTTGTCTTCGGCAAGAATTTCAAACTTGATCGGCATGCGACGAGTCAAAAGATAGCCGCAAGCGCGACTTTACCGATAATCCAAATCGCCCAGGCCCCCACGAAGCAGAGCGTAACGGGCATGGTTTTAACTTTCCCGCCCGTTGCTTTGCTCATCCCCAAGCCCAACAGAATGACCATCCAGATGATCACGATATCCACGGACCCGGCGAGAACAAACAGGGGTTTGGCGACTTCTTTATAGTTCAGGAAGAAGGCGAGGTTCAGAGGAATGGGATTCTGCGGGTCCAGATTGTCCGTTCCGCCAAACAGAATCACCACGAACCCCAGCGCGTATCCCAGAAGGGCGGGAAGCTGCGCATAGCTCGCCACGGAAAAGAGCGTTTTGAATTTTGCCTGCCCACCGAGAATAACATTCACAATCATCAATCCCACGGCCGCAACGATGAGCAGAAAGAGGAAGGTTATAATGACGATGCTGATGTCGGTGATCACGAGTTGTCGCGTCAGGTGACTGGCGCTGTCCTGAATCGCCTTCTCCATCTGCTCCGGTTGCATGTGGGAGGTGAAGGGGCTGCGCTCAAGCGTCAGACGGGTCATGGTTTCCATGCCGATCTTCACGTACATGGTATCGAACAGGCCGCCGGCGGCAAGGATAATGAGGATAATGGGAGCCAGGAAGCCCGGCTTCCGGGCGATGTCTTCAAAGGTCTCGCCGGGAGAAATGAAGATGCCGATCACTCGGCTGAAGATTGAACCCCCCGGCTGGTCTCCGGAAGGTGGAGGCGCAATCGCTGTTTCGCCCATAATTCACTTCCTTTGAGATTGGACTGGTGAACGCGGACTTGAAGGGGCCGAACCGCCCGCAGGCGTTTGATAACAGCCCTGCGGCCCACCCCTTCCACGGTGAAGGTATCAACTCCCACGGAGGGAAGCAAGGGCATTCTGAAGTAGCGTCTCAGTTTGAATCGCTCGGCTGGTTTCCAGAAACATGCTGGCCAAAATTTGCTGTAGCGGCGCTCGATGAGCGTCGAATCGTAGGGGCGAAGCGGCGAAGATGTGAAAAAATAAACAACCTCACGCAAAGGCGCGAAGACGCAAAGTCGCGCAAGGGAGATGTCCGTTGTTTGCTTTGCGCCTTCGCGCCTTTGCGTGAGGTGTTTTACTTTTGAGTAGATTTTTTCACACCTTCGGCGCCGCGCCCCTACGCCGGTCCCGCCGGCTGGCGCAGACACCCGCCTTGTGGTGTCTGCGTTTCCGCAGGAACCTTTCTTTCTCTGAAATCTCCGACAAGGACTGTCCCTTCGGGAACGCAGACTCCAAACACCAGGAGTCTGCGCCAGCCCGAACTTATGATTCAGTACACTAGCTTCCTAACAGCAGAGGCGGGCCATACGGATACGAAACGCCATCGCCATTACGCCCATCGTAGCGGTTTGGCCGAGAGGTCAGCGTTCGGTGCGTCCGCTTGCAGATTGTCGGCCATCCGCTGCTGTACTCCGCCATAACTCATCTTCCGCACTAGCGTCCCCCCTACACTTTGCGACGGGTCCAAGAAACGCCGTAGCGTCCAAAACCAGGGAATATTGCCAACGCTATGACGGCAAGACTCGGGAAAGCAATGCAGCCCAACAGAACTGAAGTGATCTCATTCTTAAACAGCCTTTTCGGGTTAGCTAGGCAGTTTACGGTCGGAGATCCAGCCAGGAAATGAACGGCGATCGTGTCTCCTGGCGAAGAGTGCTCGTACGAAAAAACCGTGTCAGGTCTCGCTCCTGGATTTGTGTAAGTCCGCCCATTGATTTCAAACGAATATGCGAGTTGGTTATGAGGCTTCCTCTCGGTCACAATCCCCTGGGTTAATCTTCCGTTCTCCATGAGCCTCCAATAGTCCATGCATTGGCCCCCCAATAGAACTGCGAAAACTACAGCGAAAAGCAGCCAGAGACCAAACCATTGCAGACCTTTCATTATGATCCTCGTAACCGGGTTGAGATTTTGCGATCCATTACGGGCTTGCTCGGCCGCGCCCTCCGCGGCTGGCGCAGACTCCTGCCGTTTGGAGCCTGCGTTTCCGCAGGAACGCTCTTCCCGCTCAAGAATGGCGGGAGTATACTCCTCCCCGCGCCTGTCTACCATCAAGTCTACAGCCCTGGCCAGCTTCAGTTCATCACCGCAAGCACTTACCGCCGTGCGCCGATTTTTCTTTCAGACCGCTTCCGGCGCTGCTTTGCGAAAAGGCTCGACGAGCTTCGCGAGAAATTCCATTTCCTCCTGGTCGGTTGGGTACTGATGCCTGACCATTTCCATTTGCTGATTCGACCTCACCCGGCCGAAACCACTTCCTTGATCGTGAAGGAACTCAAAGAGGAAACGGCGAAGCGTATCCTCAAAACGCTGAAGGAGAACCAAGACCACGCGTGGTGCCGGAAAACCCTCGACTGTTTGCGGCTGCCCTCGACGGTTCACGATGAGTCTAACTATCGTCTTTGGCAGCGGCGCTTCTATCCGTTCAACGTTTTCAGCAACAAGAAATATCAGGAGAAGCTCGATTACATGCACAACAATCCAGTCGTGCGCGGGTTGGTGAAGTCGCCTGCCGACTGGCCGTGGTCAAGCTGGAGGTTTTACTACTTGGAGGATGCTTCGATCCTTCGAATGGACCATGTGCGCTAAAAGGTCCCTTCGGGAACGCAGACTCCATACACCGGGAGTCTGCGCCAGCCGCGAATTCTGTACACCGTTGAGGGCGCTTCAGAGCACGCGCGCGACCCAGCCGAAGAGATAGAGCAGCGCGCCGCCGAAGATCAGCAGAGGTTCCAGGTAGGTGCGTAGGGTCACGAGGATGGGGAAATCGATGGTTGGCCACGGTCCATAGCCTCCCCAATAAACCTTGATGAGCAGCCCCAGAACGACGAGTATAAGGCCCCGCCGGCGCAGGTGCTTGGCCTTCTCGGGGCCGATCCAATAGGATTTTCCCTGGTAAATGTGGCCGCCCAGCGCCACAAAGGAGCCGTCGCACTTTCGGCAGGTGGCGGCCGTGTCATAGTTGGCGTACCCACAGAACGGGCAATTTTTCATGGCTGCGGCCCCCCCGCAAGTGGAATGAATTCAACAGGTGCACCGCTGCCCGGCAGCGATTCCGGCCGAGCGGGAGGCTTACTCCCCCCGCACGGTGGCATTCAGGAACGCCCGCAATTTGCGGCTGCGCGAGGGGTGGCGCAGCTTGCGCAAGGCCTTCGCTTCAATCTGGCGAATGCGCTCGCGGGTGACGGCAAAACTTTGTCCGACTTCCTCCAGCGTGTGCTCGCTGCCGTCGTCGAGGCCAAACCGCATCTTGATGACTTTTTCCTCGCGCGGAGTGAGGGTCTTCAGCACAGATTCCGTCTGCTCTTTCAAATTGATGTTGATCACCGCTTCCGCCGGTGAAATTACGCCACGATCTTCAATGAAGTCGCCCAGATGCGAATCTTCCTCTTCGCCAATCGGCGTCTCCAGGGAAATCGGTTCCTGGGCAATCTTCAGAACCTTGCGCACCTTCATCACGGGGATTTCCATCCGCTTGGCGATCTCTTCCGAGGTGGGTTCGCGCCCGTACTCCTGCACAAGCTGGCGCGAGGTGCGGATCAGCTTATTGATGGTCTCAATCATGTGCACGGGAATGCGGATGGTGCGCGCCTGGTCGGCAATGGCGCGGGTGATCGCCTGGCGGATCCACCACGTGGCGTAAGTGGAAAACTTGTAGCCGCGGCGATACTCAAACTTGTCCACGGCTTTCATCAGGCCAATGTTGCCTTCCTGAATCAGATCGAGGAACTGGAGACCGCGATTAGTGTATTTTTTTGCGATGGACACCACCAGGCGGAGGTTGGCCTCAATCAACTCGCGCTTGGCGGCTTCTGCCTGTTCCTCGCCCAGCACCAGGCTATGGTAACTGCGGCGCAGTTCCGTGGTGGTGGACTGAATGCGTGCTTCGAATTCGCTGAGATTTTGCTTTCCCTGCCGCAGCTCCTTGCGCACGTCGCGATTGCCGTTGGTGCGCGCGCCTTCCACGCGCTTTTCCAGGCGGTTGACCTCGCGCTCGAGCGGCCGCATTTCATCCATGGCCTGGCGGATGGTCCCCATCAGGGCCTTCATCTGCGTGTGGGTAAATTGAATGGAGCGCAGCAGTTGCGAAATCATGATGCGGTGCTCGGCCGCAGTCCAACTGTAGCGGCGGTAATCGCGCGGCCGCTTGCTGCGGGGAATGGCGTCGCGCTTGGCCCGCAACTGGCCCAGGCGCTTGTAGAGGCGCTCCATCTCCTCAATCGTCCCCACCACTTCTTCCAGGCGCTGCGTCACCCGGTCTTCGGTGAGCTCGTCGTCATCAAACACCACCACTTCTTTGATGGACTTTTCGCCCTCCTTGAGCTGCCGGCCCAGCGCAAAAAGCGCCTGAATTA
>JASHTZ010000129.1 GCA_030040295.1 Terriglobia bacterium
AACCAGACCGCGTCTCCCTTTGAATGGAGAAAAACGGTGGTGCACCCGACCACCCCTAAGCGATATTACTCTAACTTACGCAACTAAGCACTAGCGCCGCCGAAGTGTTCGGGGCCGACCTCTACAATCCGCCATCGCTCTACAAGAGGGCGGGGGGATAGGGCGCAGTGCCGTTACTTCCGGTCAGGGGCGGGCGCATCGGTTGCGATGCCCAGATTTAACCGCTTGCTCCAGTTGACGCCCTGCTCCCATGCGCCACCACTGGGGACAGACCACACGATGCGGCCGGGCAGCGGGCCCACGTGGCGGTTTGGGCCCACGTAGAGTTCCACCATCACTTCTTCGTCCCGCTTGTAGGGCTTGCTGGTCTTAAAACACAGGCCCCGGTTGGAGACATTGCGCGTGGTCGCGTACTCTTCCGCGCCGTCTTTACTTTGAACCTTAACGCTCATGCCGATGGGAATGCGCTCGGACAAGCGCGCGCCCCGCGGTGCCGTCTCTGTCTTCACGGGAGTGCCCCCAACTTCCCCCTGGCCCTCGGGCGACCCCGCTGTTTCGCCGCCAAAATAATCGAAGAAGTTTTTCTTGTCCATGTGACGACTCCTGATTGAGGTGGCTGGCGTATCAATTCACATTCTGCAATTAATAATAAACAATCTCACGCACAGGAGCAAAGTCACCCATAGCAGAGATGCTTTATTGGCTTGGCGTCTTTGCGCGAGCTGTTTTTCTGCCGTTTTTTCACAAAGTCGGTTTATCTGCGCGACCCGGTGGTCGCTTTGCGCCCAATCTGAGGGGCAACACCATTGAGCGCTTGCATGAAACACCATGCACGCATTACCAGGGTTTTGTCAAGTGCGTGGGTGGGGTCGGTGTCGTTAGCATGTGAAATGTCCGGGTGAGACATCTGAGGTTTGGGCGTCAACATTTTTTTCGCCATAGCTCAAGCCTGAGCCTCCTGGGCGGACAGTGAGGCGACCGCCCGCCAGAGGGGCGAGTGACGGCGGCGGAGAGCCGCCAAGTAGACCGATTCATCATAGGGCGTATGCGACTGCCAGCAGCGATAGAGAATGCGGATCCATTTGTAAGCCAGTGCCCGGATGGCGCCATGATGGGAAGCGCCTTGTTCCCGGCGACGCTGATAGTAGGCCCGTGCCCACAGCGACTTCTTGAGGGAGGCCGCGGCGAATTCATGGAAGGTCTGGCGCAGGAACTTAGGACAAGCCATGCGCCAGTGGACCCAGTGTATTTTGCCGCTCGCCTCGGTCACCGGCGCGATGCCGGAGAATTGCTCCAGCTCTTGCACGTTCTGATAGTGCTGGCGATCCGTACCGAAAGCCGCGGCCAAGCGCGGGGCCAAAGCGTCTCCGGCACCCGGCAGACTGCGAAACAGCCCCTGGTCGGGATGCTGGTCGAAGAGTTTTTCCAGCGCCGCATCCAGACGCGCCAGGGCTGTGTGCAGAGCGCGCAGTTGTTCCACCAGCGTCTGGGTCATCAGCACCGAGGCCTCCACCAGGGCGCGGTCAGTGGTCAGCGGTTGGGCTTGGGCCATCGCCTCCAGCCGTTTCTCCAACGCTTCGGCCGGCAATCGACGGTGACGGCGATAGAACTTCCGCTGGGTCGAGCGGCCGGCCGCTTGCCAGGCTTGCAGGCTCGGCCAGGTGCCCAGAAACTCACACGCCGCCGCCTCGCGCAGTTCGCCCGCCCACTCCAGCGCTTGGGGAAAATAAGTCTTCAAGAGCGCTCCCAAGCGGTTGGTCAAGCGGGTGCGATCATCCACCGTCTGGCGTCGGTGTTCGACCAGCAGGCGCAATTGCCGGGTCAGGGCGTCATCGGGCTGCCAGACGCGCAGGCGGTGGCGATGGCTGCGCACCATCTCCAGCAGCAGGTCGGCATCGCGGGCGTCGCTTTTGGCCCCGCTGGTGAAAAAGGCTTGGCGGTAGCCCGCCAGCCCCTTGGGCGGAACCGGGTAGAGGCACAGAAAATCATAGGTCATCAGCGCGTAAATCACCGCTCCGCGCGATTGTTCCAAGGCCAGGGCGATCCGCCCCTGCGAAAAACGTGCCCGCAGTTGCGCCACCCAGGCGTGCAAGGCTTCCGGCTTTTGCTCCACCGTGCACGACTCGATGCGCTCCGACCCGGCTGCTTGCAGACGAATTTCATGCTGCTGATCGGCCCAGTCCAGGCCGATCCAAGCCACCACTTCCGAATTCCCCATCGGTGTTTCCATTTTTTCCCTCCCAACGGCTGTGGAGAGGAGACGCGAGCTCGGACCGGGCGCAGCCCTTATAGGAGAGTCATCGGCCTGACCACATCTGAGTATGCGTTGGGGGTCCGGGCACCCCGCGTCGCTCGAAGCTCTCACCCGAGTCGTCGACCGTCTGGGGTTTTTGTTCGTAGCGACGCGAGGCGTTTCCTCCTGCAGCAGTTTTACCGCGGGAGCTCTGCGATGTCGAGTCGTTGACACGGGAGTCTCTAAATTACTAAGGTCGTGGGTGCCTTTGGCACCCGACGACGAACTATAAGGGGTTTCTTG
>JASHTZ010000130.1 GCA_030040295.1 Terriglobia bacterium
TACGAGTAACCGAATGCGCTGTGGCATGGGCATCTTGCCCATGGCGCGGAATTGTAACGGCGGACTCCGACCGCCGAATCATTGATCGTTCTGCGGCCCAAAGCCTTCGGGCGACGGGTTGGAGATCGACGCTACAGCGACCCACGGGCAAGATGCCCGTGCCACAACCACTACGCTGGCGACAAAGTAACTGGGAAAGAGCAACCCGTGGAACCCATCATCTCCGTCAAATCGCTGACCAAGGTTTACCGCCTCGGCAAAGTTGATGTTCCAGCTCTGCGGGGAGTTGACCTGGTTGTCCAGGAGGGAGAGTTCGTTGCGGTGGTGGGTCCTTCGGGGTGTGGCAAATCCACGTTGCTGCACATTCTGGGCGGCCTCACCGGCCCCACCGAAGGCCAGGTGTGCATTGACGGCAACGATTTCCGTTTGATGTCCGATGCCGACCGCACGCGCTTCCGCCGGCACAAAATCGGCTTCGTCTTTCAGCGCTTCAACCTTTTGCCCACGCTTACGGCGCGAGACAACATCGCCATCGCCCAGCATATTCAGGGCAACGGGTTTAACCCGCACCGCTTCGAAGCTATCACGCGCATGCTGGGAATCGAGAAGAAGCTCCGGCACCGCCCTTTTGCGCTTTCCGGCGGCGAGCAACAGCGCGTGGCGATTGCCCGGGCGGTGATTTGCGAGCCGAAAATTCTGCTCGCCGACGAACCCACGGGCAATCTGGACACAGAGAACGCCCAGGTCGTGCTCGATATGCTGCGCGAACTCAACCGCACTTTCCGCCAGACCATCCTGATGATCACCCACAACCCTGAAGCCGCCGGAATTGCCAATCGAGTGATCCGCATGCGCGACGGACGAATTATTTCAGATTGATTCTTGCCGGTTTTCCCGCTATTTTCTCAGGTGCGCTTTATGGCCCTAAGCTCTGAAGTTCACGAACCCGCAGTCGATCCCCCTCCTGCTCCCGCCCCGCCCAAAAAGTCGGTCTTGCACAAAGTGGCGTCTGCGATCCGGCTGGTTCTCTCGCGCAGCATCTTCTGGGCCTACGAGCGGGGTAGTTGGCAATATGACCTGATTGTCGCGGCCATTCTCGCCTTTATTTTTCTGTCGCCCCGCGTCTGGTTCAATGATCGTCCCACCTTGCAACTCACCGACATCCGCCATCTCCAGGGCATCATTGAGGTGGGACGCGCCAATCACGAAGTGCGCTACCTAGTCGACCCCCGATTGGTCGACGGCGAGAAACCCGAGGATGCCATTCCCATCATCCTCAAGGAGCACCTCCACATGCCCTTCATCGTAAAGTCCATCGATACGGTAAGGGACCGCCATCAAGTCATCCTGAGCTATACTGTACTTGTGGAGGAATGACCCCGCCTCCAGTGTGATGTTTTTTTGCCGGGCCGTTCTGGCCCGCAGGGATAGGAGTTCATGCGAAACTCTTTCGATGCCGGTGTGCGCGTGCTGCTGGCCACAGCCCTTACGTTGTCGCTCGCCCCGCCCGCGGGCGCGCGCAAGGGGAAGCGCCCTGCCGATTTGACGCAGATTCTCGATCAGATGAACGAAGTCTCCAAGCGCCTGAAGACCATTTCCGCCGTTCTGGAGTACACCAAGTTCACAGTGCTCGTGAACGACAAGTCCACCGAATCGGGCCTGTTCTATTTCCGCAAGGGCAAAACCCCGGAGATCTGCATGGATATTCAAAAACCCGATACCAAGGTACTTCTCCTCAAGAAGAACCGGGGCTACTACTATCTCCCCAAAATCAAGCAGATTCAGGAATACGATTTGAATCAAAAAAGTGATGTGGTGCAGCAAATCCTGCTTCTGGGCTTCGGCACCGATCCTTCGGACCTTAAGAAAGCGTACGATGTGAAGTATCTTCGCGAAGAGGATCTGGAAGGCGACACCAATGTGCTTCTGGAGCTGGTGCCCCGCAAGGGGAGCGTCTCCAATCAATTTACCAAGATCCAGATGTGGGTCAGCGAAGAATCGTGGCTGCCCACGCAGCAGAAATTTATTCAACCCGGCGGTGATTACCTGCTGGCGCGCTACACCAGCGTGAAGATGAACCGCCCTCTCGCCAATTCAATTTTCGAATTGGACGCCCCCAGCGACGCCAAAATCGTCAAGATGAATTAATCGGCGACCTCGCGTGACCTCGCACCATTCCTGCACAGGTGTCTACTCCCACACGAAAGCGTGCCCTCATGGCACGTCCATCCTGGCCGCGCGCATGCCCGTATCACGAAGGTGGAGCGCAGACCCTATGAGCAACCAGAAGAAACCATTCGAGCGAAGGAATGGCTTCGAATATAATAACTTGGATGGACGTCGAACGGACCATGCAATTTATCCTGGAGCAACAGGCGCGCCTGGAAGCGTCGGTGCAGAAGCACGACGAGCAGATCAGCAAAAACAGCGAGCAAATCGCAACCCTTTCTGATTTAGTCGGGCGGCTGGCGCAGGCGGAAATTCGCCTTGTGGAACAGGTACGCGAAAACGAAGCCCGCTGGGCCGAACAGCATCGCGACCTTGATAAGAAGATGGCTCAGTTCCTAGAGCGCATGGACCGATTCATCCAAGGCGCAGAAGGCAACGGGCACAAGCGCAAGTAATTTTTCGGCCCGCTCCACGAAATCAACATCTGTACTTGCAAAACAAAAGGGAGAAAGGTACGCATTATGAAAAGTCGCCTTTTTTCTGACACGCCTTTGTTCCCCCCTTCTTAATGCGGCAAGGCCAGCCGAGGAGGAGAGGACATGGCGCCTGAATTCATGGCTGCGATGAACTCCCGTGGTCTACGCAGTCCCGCTCACCACAGATGGCGGTTTAGATTCCTGGTTGCCGTAGTAACACTTGCCGGCGTCCGGGTTGCTAGTGCCCAAACGGTACGCGAGCAGACCGAGCCCCTGCCCTCCTTCGAGGTTGTATCCATTCGCCTCAACCAATCGCAAGAACCTGGTCGTATACTTGACATGCGTGACCCCGGCAGGATCGCCCTAATAAATGTCGCCATAAAAGGCCTGTTGACCCTCGTGTTCGCAATCGACGACTACCAACTCTCGGGAGCGCCGAGCTGGCTCAGTTCGGTCAAGTACGACATTAACGCCAAAGTGGACGACGGCACCGCCGAGCAACTTCGAAAACTCCCCCGCGATCAGCGGATGCAGAGAATTGACCTGATGATCCAATCTCTGCTGATCGATCGCTTCAGGCTCAAGTACCACCATGAAACCCGACAGGTGCCCGCTTATCTGCTTGTGATCGCGAAGAATGGGCCAAAAATTCACCAGGCCAAATCCGGGGACACCTACCCCCACGGGCTCCACTTCCCGGACGGCAGTGGTGCGGGAATAATGCGCGTCGATGGGAACGAGCTGACAGGTCAAGCCGTCACCATTGGGATTTTAGTGGCGAGGCTGAAGTCCGCCTTGGAGCGGCCCGTGGAAGACAAAACCGGGCTCACGGGCAACTACGATTTTGACCTGAAGTGGACGCCGCAATTGTCGGCGGGCCTTATGGGGTCGCCGCCTGAAAATGCCGAACCCACCACAGTTGATTCGGGTGAATCTCAAGAGCCCCCTCTTTCCGTTGCCCTCAAGGAACAACTCGGGCTGAGACTCGTGTCCACAAAGACTCAGGTGGACACCATCGTAATCGATCACATTGAGAAGCCCTCAGAGAATTAGAGCCTGCGTGGTTTCATCCTTTGCACTTCGCCTGGTCGGCCACGGCCTGCGCGGCGCGCGCCACGGCTTCGGGGTCGCCGAGGTAATAATGGCGAAGCGGCTTCAAATGCTCATCGAGCTCGTAGACCAGGGGAATTCCAGTTGGAATGTTTAACCCTACGATTTCCTGCTCGGAAACATTATCGAGATACTTCACGAGGCCGCGCAGACTGTTCCCGTGTGCGGCAATCACCACGCGCTTTCCCGAGCGTACGTCGGGCGCGATGGTTTCATGCCAATAAGGGAGGGTGCGCGCCACCGTATCCTTCAGGCACTCGGTAAGGGGCAATTCCGCAGCGCTCAGACCCCTATAACGCGGGTCCTTGCCGGGGTAGCGATCGTCGTCAGCCGTCAGCGCCGGCGGTGGCACGTCGT
>JASHTZ010000131.1 GCA_030040295.1 Terriglobia bacterium
CGTTTTTCCAGATGAGCCTGCATGCGAAAAAAGAAGCGCTGTATTGCCGTTTGCGCCTCCGTTTACATTGTCCCAAAGGCAGTATTCGTCAAGCGCTGACGACGATCCATTCCAATAGTTTCCAAGAAAACAGAGGGGTGGAGAATTGCTGGGGGATGAGGATGTGGCTGGAACGGGATTGGTAATGTCGAGTTGGCCTGCGCTATTTCCATTTGGTGCGGCTAGTGTGATAGCCGTAATATTGCCGCTATCCGGGCCAGGGGATACATACTGACCTAAATTAACCAAAACACTACTACTGTCTGTTGTAAATCCAGTTTGAGATGTAGCTGGGTGGTCTGAATTCTCGCAATACAGAACACCGGTAATTTGCCAACTCGAATCGTTGGTGAATGATCCACAGGTGCTGGAATTGCCTCCATTAATGTGAATCGAGACGAATTCGTTGAACATTGCTACGCCGTAGGTAGATGAATAGCCTTCACTTACGAGAGCTTGCTGGCCAGATTCTACATTCATCCAAAGTTCTAGGTTTCCATAGCCAAACGTTTCGCTACTAGATGAATTGGTGTTTTGAAATAATGCATCTATTGTGTTGTTCTGAATTGTCATACTGACATTGAACCGCTCGTTCCAGTATTGGATGGTCTCGTTCCACCAGCCACTGTTACCAGTTCCTGTGAAACCTGCAATGGCAACATTAGCGGCTCTGAACCCAATCATGTCGAACGTCTGTAATCCACAAATGTTCGAGACGGGGTTTGACGGGCCGAGAATAGTAAGATTAAATACACCGCCGAAATTGTCTCCTGGTTCGGAAGGGTTATATGGGTTTGCGGTGAAGGAAAGGACACATCCTGAGCTGACGGCTGACTGAATTAAAGTAGAGTTCGTGCCGACCCCGATAACATAGACAGGACCATTTATTGCAACGGTCGAAGAAACTGTATAGGTTCCGGCACCAACATAAATCGTCCCGCAATGACTCCAGGTCAGATTTCCGCCGAGCGCAGGAACAGTGCAACTCGGAAGGTTCCCGTATGCATTGGAAATATCGGCTACTGCGGATCCCCAACTGAGCCCGGAATTCGAATCGCTTCCTGCTGTGGAGACAAATTGGACGGCGTTGGCAACAACTTGCGCTTGTAGCGTGCTAGAGATTCCAACCAGAAAAAGGGCCCCAAGAAAACAAAGACTTCTGAGAGCACCAAAATGTTCCTTGAGCGTCTTCATGGCAAGTCCTCTTTGTTAGGTGATGGTTAACTATCACATATGCATTTAACCGTTTCAATACCGTCAACCTCAATTCTTGCAGCCCACGCGAGGCTGCCCACAAGCGCTTATCAACACATGCCACCCGTTCCCCACGCCCAAGCATTTGATGTAAGCACGGAGATACGCGTCGGCGAAAAGAGGTCAGTTGCTTATCGTGCGGAATCGCCGGTTGCGGGGAAAAATCTATCGCTCCAGCGCGGACCGAAGCCCACACTGGAGCGAATAGGGTGAAGCAGATTACCGGGCAGGTCTTCCCAGAGTGGGAGCCGAGCCGGGCAGCGTGTATCGCAAATCGAAGAAAAGCATGTTGTCGGTAGCGTTGAGCGGGTTCGCCGGGCCCGAAGCGACCGGCGCGATGTACCAGGGGTCGCGCACTACGTAGGAGTACTGAGAAATGAAGTTCAGCGCTCCGTACCTCTGGTTCTTCCAGATCGTGTTGTTTGTACCAAATGTGAGCTCCTGGATGGTGCGGTTCTGAGCGGTTGCGGTTGAGGCCGCGGCCCCCGCATATCCGTAGCCCACGAGTTTGCCATTGCTGTCAATCACGGAGTCGCGGCCAATCATGATACCGCCGTAATAGGCGAAGAGGACCTGCCCCCGGTTCATATACTCGAACCCGGTAACGGTCGATGAGCTGTGGAGGGGGCTGATGGTTCCATTGGCGTTGGCGACCAGATCCGGAGCCTGGCCGAAGATATAGCGGCCGCCGCCATCACTCCAGAAGTTGTTGGTCAGAACGCGGAAACCCTTGAAGATTTCCACGCTCAGGTTGGCGAAACCACCGGCACCCTCGCTGGAAAAGGTCTGGGCGGTTACAGCAGGCGCGGATGTGCCGGCTGCCGTGCCCGGATCCCATACCTTGAAGGTGCGCTCCACGCCGCCGATTTCGAAGTGAAGCCGTTTGATCGGATCAAATGCCAGTTTCGCGATGAAATCGGGAGCGACGTCCGGAGTCGCAATGCCTCCGGAGCTTGCGCCTTCGTCCAACTCGCTTGCGTAGGTGGAAAGAAGCGTGGGAAGGGTGATAGTGCCGCCTCCCGACGAACCGCCCACGTATTGGTCAGGGCTATCAATGGCGAAAGCAAAGGCCGCTTTGTCGTTCGGCAGGTGATAGACGAACCGTAATTCCGGTATGCGTCCCCAGAATAAGCCCGCTTGGTAGTTTACGTCCATATCCTGCGTGTAGAAGATATCGGCGGGAAGAGGCGAAATGCCCTCGCGGCCCGGGGTCATCAAGCTCCAGGTTTGGCCGCCCAGAATTTCCCAGCCGCCCTTCCGCAGATCAACCCAATACAAGCGGGCGCGCAGAAGTTGGGCGTTGTTGGTCACCGCGATATTGGTGCTGGAAGGTGTCCCCAGAAAGTCGGCTTCCATGTAGCCGATTACATGGGCGCCTTTAACGTCCGCGTCCGTGCGGAAGCCAATGCGCGAGTTTTGCACGCTGAAGCGAATCTCACTGAGGTTCGTCTGGTAGGTTCCCGAGGGCAGAGTAGCGTAAGGGATGCTTCCGAAACTCGTTCCAATGTTCCCGCCCGCCGCCTTGGTGCGGAAGACGCTGGTGAAATCCATGAAGCCTACGGGAGTAAATGTCGCGGCGCCAATGTGGAATTGAAGCGGCGAGGTTTCTCCACCACTTTCCTGGCTTGAGGAGCCCATCGTGCCAGTATTTGCGGCAGGACCCGCGATGGAGTTATCGGCATTCTTCTGAGATTGGGGAATGATCGGGGTGGTGGAGGCCACTTCGCCCAGGCTGACTGTGCTCGATGGCGCGGCTGGCGGCGCATCCGCCGAGTGGCTTGAAGGCTGCGCGACCGGCGCCGGCACGGCTACAGAAGTAGCCACCGGAGCCGCTGGGGATTTGGCGACCGCGGCATTGGCGGGCTGGGCCGTAGACTCGGCCGTCGCGGAGGCCTTTGCCGATTGGGCCGGAACCTCAGCGGCCGGCGCCGGCTGAGTCAGCCGCTCCAAAAGGTGCTTTTGGTCTTCCAGAGCTTTTTGCATCTGGTCAAGCTGCTTCTGCTGGAGAGCTATTTGTTGCTTTAGAAGGGTGATTTCATCGGTGGTGGTGGCGCCAGGCTTGGCGGCGCTGGTCGCCGCAGGCGGGGTGGTATCCCCGGCGGACGAACTGCCGTCGCTGGCGAACACACCCAATGCGAACAAGGCCACCAGAGCCAGCGCCAGGAACGCAACTCTGGTGGTGAGAAGCTCACGTTTGTGCATCATTTGCTCCTTAAATTTTTTGCTTTACAACTGCCCGAGAAAACTTTCGAAATCATCTTGGGGAATCAGGCCCTGCTGTTCAGGAAAACACGTTCATGCTGAAAGAGCGCGATTAATGGAGTGTGATGAGTTTGTGACATGAAGATTAAATGCAGTTTTGTGAAAATTTTGCAATTCAGAGCAGACTCAAAGGTTTTGGGGTTGCTCGACTCGTCCTTCACAACTCTTGAGGTATGTTTCAGTTGGGCGGGAGCCATGTGCCATTGCCTACTGGCACCCGATTACGTGACGGGTGGCCGCGGAATCGCAGCCTAGTTCAAACCCATATCCCCTTTATCGCCGCGCAACATAAGGTTAATGTTCCTGTAACATTCGGCATCGAAAATAATCGGACGCTGGGGACTTAAATCCAGGAATAATCATGCCTTAATTCCGCCGTAACAATCGCTCCCGACACTGACGGCGGAGGGACACAGATGAAACTCAAGTCTTCAATCACCAGCTTTGCATTGGTCGCGGTCGCAGTTGCTCTCGGGCTCGGTTCAAATGCTGAATCCCCCATCGCAGCTCCCGCACCTCCTACACTTCTGCTGAACGCCACGGGTGCCACATTCCCGGCTCCGATTTATTCTAAATGGTTCACGGAGTTCAAGCGGGTTTATCCGGATGTGGAGGTGAATTACAACTCGCTGGGTTCCGGAGCAGGCATCCGGCAACTGCAAGCAGGGACAGTGGATTTTGGGGCTTCCGATATGCCCCTGACCGACAAGATGTTGGGAGATTTTAAATTCAAAGTTCTCCATTTCCCCACAGTCTTGGGGGCCGTGGTGCCGAGCTATAACATCGAGGGTGTTAATCAAGATCTGAATTTCACCGGTGATGTGTTGGCGAATATCTTCCTGGGGAAAATCACGAAATGGAATGATCCAGCCTTGGCCAGCCTCAATAAGGGGGTAAACCTACCCGATACCGATATTGTCGTCGTACACAGGTCTGACGGGAGTGGTACAACCTTTGTCTGGACCGACTATCTATCCAAGGTCAGCGAGGAATGGAAATCCAAAGTTGGGTCCAATACCTCGGTGGACTGGCCGACCGGGGTAGGTGGCAAAGGCAATGAAGGTGTTTCCGGGATGATAAAACAGCAGCCGGGAAGCATTGGGTATGTCGAGCTGGTCTACGCAATTCAAAACAAACTTCCCTTTGGCCGGGTCAAGAATTCAGCCGGCACTTTTGTTAAGGCCGATCTGGCCAGCGTGACGGCGGCAGCGGCGAGCGAATCGAAAAAGATTCCTTCCGATTTTCGGGTGTCCATTACCGATGCCTCAGGAAAGACCGCCTACCCGATTTGCAGTTTCACTTATCTGCTAATCCCGGAAAAAATTGACGATCCGGCGAAGAAAAAAGCCGTCAAGGATTTCCTCCACTGGATGTTGACCGACGGGCAGAACGAGGTGGAGGCCTTATTCTACGCCAGGCTTCCGAAAGAGGTCGATGCCCGCGAACTGAAGGCAATTTCGCTCATCAATTAGCATGACCAACGCTGCCACAGCGACTCGTCGCGAGCGCCTTTCCCGGCGGGCGCGGCAGTTTCTTCAGGAACTGCGCCATGGTGACGAGGTCGCCCACCTCATCACCTTGCTGGCGGGGATGAGTATCATTGTTGTGACGGCGCTGCTCGTCTACCAGCTTTATCTGAATTCCGCATTGCCGCGCCACAAGTTCGGGCTGGAGTTTTTCTTAGGAAAGACTTGGGATCCCGTGGGGGGCGACTTCGGCGCTCTCCCTTTCATTTACGGCACGGTGGTTTCCTCCGCGGTGGCGCTCCTGATTGCTGTGCCTCTCGGTGTGGGGGCCGCCATATTTCTTTCCGAGCTCGCTCCCCTGCGAATCTCCAACGCCCTGACCTTTGTCATTGAACTCCTGGCAGCGGTCCCGAGCGTCATTTACGGCGTGCTGGGAATTTTCGTGCTAGTCCCAATGTTGCGCAGGTTTGTGATGCCGTTTCTGAAATCGATGATGGGATTTCTCCCGCTCTTCAAGGGGCCGATTTACGGTGTCAGTATGTTGGCGGCGGGACTGGTGCTGGCGGTGATGATTGTGCCGTTCATCATTTC
>JASHTZ010000132.1 GCA_030040295.1 Terriglobia bacterium
CCCAGTGAGCTCGAGGAGGTCATCTCACTGACTGCCGCAATACGCCCGAACTGGCGTTCCAGCGGCGTGGCGACCGAGGAAGCCATAATCTCCGGACTCGCCCCAGGCAACTGTGCACTGACCGATATGGTAGGAAAATCCACCTGCGGCAGCGGCGATACGGGAAGCAGGCGAAAGGCCACGGCTCCCGCCAGGAAAACGGCAATCACCAGAAGCGTGGTGGCGATTGGTCGCCGGATAAATGGCTCTGAAATATTCATGACTTTTCAGAATCAGCTTACTCGGCCGGCGCCAGGTCTCCACCCATATTGGCTTCATGCTTGCTGAAACGCCGTGCCAGGCGATCAAACCAAAGATAAATCACCGGCGTTGTGTAGAGCGTCAGGAGCTGGCTCAGAATGAGCCCGCCGACCATGGTAATGCCCAGCGGGCGCCGAAGTTCTGACCCCATCCCTGTACCCAGCGCCAGGGGAACGCCGCCCAACAATGCCGCCATGGTGGTCATCATGATGGGCCGGAAGCGCAGCAGGCAGGCTTGATAGATGGCATTGACCGGCGTCATCCCTTCCTTGCGCTCCGCCTCCAGCGCAAAGTCGATCATCATGATGCCGTTCTTCTTCACAATCCCTATCAGCAACACGAGACCTATGAGGGCGATCACGCTGAAATCCGTCTTTACGATCATCAGCGACAGTAGTGCGCCCACACCGGCCGAAGGCAGCGTGGAAAGGATGGTAATGGGATGGATGTAGCTCTCGTACAAGACCCCCAAAACGATATAGACAGTAACCAGCGCCGCAAGAATCAGCAGCGGCTCATTGGAGAGCGAGGCCAGGAACGAAGCTGCGGTTCCCTGGAAGGCCGCCTCGACAGCGGGAGGCATGTGGCTTTCGGCTTTGACCTTGTTTACAGCATCAATGGCGTCTCCCAGCGAGGCGCCGGGGGCCAGGTTAAAAGACAGAGTAACCACGGGGAATTGACCCTGATGATTCACAGTGAGAGGAACATTGGTTTCAACCGCGTGGGCAAGGGCGGCCATCGGAACTTGTCCGCCATTGGGATAGGGTGTGGTCGAGGAGATCTGCGTCCCGCCAAAAGCGTTGTCCGAGGCAATGGTGCTTGAGGCGCCGGTGGAGGATGTGGAATTGGAAAGACTGGTGGTGGCGGCCGTCAGTGAACTGGTGGGACCGTACAACTGTGTGGCCGCCGACCCCCCGGACACCAACCCCGTGGAACCCGTTGAATTCCCCATATTCGTGCGAATATACAAGTCTCGCAGGTCGAGAGGGGTCCGGCGGTAATCCGGATCCACTTCCAGCACCACGTGGTATTGATTCAATTGCGTATAAATGGTTGAAACCTCGCGCTGGCCGTAAGCGTCATACAGCGTCTGGTCGATGGTGGAAGGAGTAATGCCGAAGCGGTAGGCCGTGCTTCGGTCGTATACGAGCTGGGTGCTGAGCCCGCCTACCTCCTGGTCGCTCGCTACGTCGCGCAACATTGGTGATTGTTTCAGTTCATCCACCATCCGCGGGGCGAACGCATAGAGTTCATCGGCATTGGGATCCTCGAGAGTGTACTGGAACTCCGTCCTGCTGACGCGGTCCTCCACCGTAATGTCCTGCACGGGCTGCATGAACAAGGTAATCCCAGGAACTTGCGCCAGCTCCGGCTGCAAGCGGCGAATGACCTCCGTGGCGCTGATCTTGCGCTCATCGAGCGGCTTCAGGTTGATCAAAATTCGCCCGCTGTTCAGGGTGGTGTTGGTGCCATCGATGCCGATAAATGAAGACAGGCTGTCCACGGCAGGGTCTTTCAAGATGATCTTGCCCAGTTGTTGCTGCAATGAGGACATTTCCGGGAAAGACACCGTCTCGGAAGCCTCGGAAATCCCCTGGATGACGCCTGTATCCTGAATGGGGAAAAAGCCCTTGGGAATGTATATATAAAGGACAATGGTGAGCACGAGAGTTGCCAGGGCCACCAGCAAGGTCTCCGTTTGGTGCCGCAGGACCACCTGAAGAGTGCGGTCATAGAAGGATATGACGGCCTTCCACCCCGCCTCGGTGACGCGGTAAAAGCGCGACTGCTCGGCTTCCGGAGAGTGTTTCAGCAGCTTCGAACACATCATGGGGGTAAGCGTCAAGGATACAATCGCCGAAACCAGGATGGTGACCGCCAGGGTAACAGCGAATTCCCGGAAAAGCCGTCCCACAATGTCGCCCATGAACAAAAGCGGGATGAGCACAGCAATCAGCGAAAACGTCAACGATACGATGGTGAAGCCAATCTGGGCAGACCCTTTCAGCGCCGCCTGGAGCGCCGATTCGCCCTCTTCAATGTAGCGGCTGATGTTTTCGATCATCACAATGGCGTCGTCCACCACGAATCCCGTGGAAATGGTCAAGGCCATCAAGCTCAGGTTATTCAGGCTGTAACCCAGCAAATACATCACGCCGAAAGTTCCCACCAGGGAGAGTGGCACGGCGACGCTGGGAATGACCGTGGCCGCCAGATTGCGCAGGAAGAGAAATATCACCATCACCACCAAGGCAACGGTGAGCATCAACTCGAATTCCACGTCGTGAACGGAGGCGCGAATTGTTGTTGTGCGGTCGGTAAGGATGTCCACCTTGACAGAGGTGGGCAGGGACTTCATGAGCTGGTCGAGCAGAACTTTGATGCGGTCCACGACCGCAATAACGTTCGCACCCGGCTGACGCTGGATGTTCACAATCACAGCCGGTTTTTCGTTCATCCAGGCGGCCTGGTTGATATTCTCAACGCCGTCCTCCACCTTGGCGACGTCGGTTAAATTCACAGGAGAACCGTTGCGGTATGCCACGATCAGCGGACGGTAATCCTCACTGGAAACCAACTGGTCATTCGCGCCGATTTGGTAGGATTGGTGCGGGCCGTCAAAGCTTCCCTTGGCCTGATCCACATTGGCGGACACAATGGCGTTGCGCAAATCCTCCAAGTTGAGGCCGTAAGAGGCCATCAGCGTGGGGTTGGCCAGAATTCGCACCGCAGGTTTCTGCCCGCCGCTGATGCTCACCAATCCGACACCGGGCAATTGCGAGATCTTGGGCGCCAGGCGGGTGTCCGTGAGGTCTTCAACCTTCGGCAGGGGCAGCGTATCTGAGCTGAGCGCCAGCGTCAGTACCGGCGCGTCGGCCGGATTGCTCTTGCTATAAATGGGCGGAGTGGGGAGGTCAGGAGGAAGGTAGGTCCCCGCGGCATTAATGGACTCCTGCACTTCCTGTTCGGCGACGTCGATGTTCAGGCTCAGGTTGAACTGAAGGGTGATGATGGAGCTGCCGCTTGAGCTCGTTGAGGTCATCTGCTGGAGACCTGGAACCTGGCCAAACTGGCGTTCCAACGGAGCCGTAACTGAAGACGCCATAACATCCGGGCTGGCGCCGGGATAAAACGTAATTACCTGAATGGTAGGATAGTCCACCTCCGGCAGTGCAGACACGGGCAACTGTTCGAACGCAACAGCGCCCGCCAGCAGGATGGCAACCATCAAGAGCGAGGTTGCGATCGGCCGAAGGATAAAGATGCGCGACGGACTCATTGAACCCTCAATTTCCAATTGCCGAAACCCGCCGCCCTCAATTCCCCTACGAACGGCTGGCAGACTAAGAACCCAAAAACCAAAGCGCAAAAGTCAAATCGCGGGCATCCGACTAGCTTTGACTTTTGCGCTTCGCTCGCTCAGACTTCGCTCGTCAACAACCGCACTTGTTCAACCGAAGGTCTGGGAGCAATCGCCCTATTTGCTCGCTTTTAATGGAGCCATTTGCACTCGGACCTTTGTGCCTTCTTGCAGTCGATCAACACCGGTCATCACCACCAGATCCCCCGGATCGATTCCGGATGTGGATTCCGTCTCGTCACCCTCAGAAATGCCCACGGTGATGGTTTTTACGGAAACGGTTCCATCCAGTGGTTTCTCGGCGCTCTCCGCAGTAGTGGATGAAGTAGATGATGAAGTGGACGGTGCCGCAGTGGCATGTGCCGGCGCGGGGGGTTTCACCTGGTGAAGGTTATTCACCACATAGACGTAGGTTCTTTGTGAATTCCGTTGAACGGCCGCCGTGGGAATCAGCGTTACGCCTTTTTCTTCCTCCACCAGCAGCCGGGCGTTGACAAATTGATTGGGGAACAATTCATCGGTACGATTTTCAAAGTTGGCGCGCAGTTTGACGGTCCCCGTAGTAGGATCAATCTGATTATCGACGGTTTCCAACACACCCTCAGCGATCTCCTTGGACATATCCTGGTTATAGGCATCCACCGTCAGCCTTGCTCCGGCATTCAACTTTTCCATCACGGCAGGGAGCTGGCCTTCCGCCAGCGTAAAGATCACGGTGATGGGCTCGATTTGAGTAATCACCACCAGACCTGTGGCAGACGTAGGAATAACGTAATTCCCCGGATCCACCAGGCGCAATCCTACGCGGCCCGTGATCGGCGCGGTGATGTGGCAATACACAAGGTCAAGCTTGGCGTTGTCAATTTGCGCTTGATCCGTTGCCACCGTTCCCTCATCAGACTTGACCAGAGCTTCTTGCGTGGCAAGCTGCTGTTCCGGCACGGCCTTTTCGGGTACGAGTGTCTGGTAGCGCTTTAAATCGACCCTGGCGTTGTCCAGATTGGCCTGGTCCCTCAGCAGTCCTGCCTGGGCGTTTTCAAGCATCACCTGATAGGGCCTGGGATCAATTTCCACCAGAGGATCACCTGCGTGCACCATCTGACCTTCATTGTAAAGAACCTTCATAAGATATCCGGCGATCTGACTCTGGACGGTAACCGTATGGAGAGGAGTGACCGTGCCCAGACCCGTAAAATAGAGGCCAATGTTTCCCTTGTAGGCTCGCGCGGCTATGACCGGAACCCTACCCGAACCCTGTCCACCTCGGGCGCCGGGCGCTTGTGTTGCGCTGCTGGCAGCGCTAGCGGAATTTGAACGAGAGTGGAGGTAAACGTAGGTACCGACGCCCGCCAAAATCAGGACGATAATCCACAGCCATCCATGCTTTTTGGGCGTTCCGGTCGCGGGGGTATCCGGCAAGTGAAAGCTCGGCGTGCTCTCATGAAGATCTTGCCCATTGAGGGTGTTGGGTTTTTCTATACTCATAAGCTCCTAGTCCCCGCGAAAACTGAGAAACAAGGCAAGGGCATCGTTTACAGGTTCGCTTTAGCAGGACAGGACTTCCCCTGCCGTCAGTGAGGGCTCACCCTCGGATTTATCGGAGGGCGACACTCAGCCCCTGCTTCCGCATAGTTCGGGAAGCACGGAGTAAGGGTTTCATATTCCTGGGCGCTCTCTACCATCTCAAGTTTGGGTCAAATTCGCTAAAGCTTCCAGCTTACAATTTTAACACTTTGCTTGGACGATGGAAACGTGCTCCTGGTTACTCGTGCTCCGATATCCGTTGACCTCGCTCTTAATGGAGACTCGACTCGCTCATACGCTTAGACTATGAAAACCGCTCTTCCGTTCGCTCCCTCAGCTAAGTTTGGAACATATTCTTGCGTCAGACAACTGGCAGGTGGGTAGCTCCCTGAAATTTCCGAGCGGCCAAACGGCTCATTCCTGGGGCTCAGTGCTTGCCCAGGTGATAAATAAATCCGGCCGTATATTCGAGGTTGTTGGCCCGACCTTTGACCGGATAACTCGCGGCGCTATCCGTCGTGGGAATATAGGGCAAGCCGAATGCAGGCGAGCCGCAAATGTGGTCGCGCAGATCAATACGGAAGGTCCAGCGCTTGGAGAGTTTACGGTCGAGGCCGCCACCCGCGTTTAATCCGAATTTATCGTTGTGATTGATGTCTACCTGCGTGGCGACTGCGGCAAATCCGTAGTTGTAGGCGTACGCAACAGCTTGGTCCGTGGGGCTGTACCGGTCGTATTCCATGCCCAGTTCCGCATAGGGTCGGACCTGGAAGAGCCGCCGGACAGCAGGGGCATGAAATAATGCGCTGGCGCTGCCGGAATAAAATCGCGTCCGGTATAAAATATCCTGGCGCGGGTTTTGATCGGTGTTGGTCACGATCAAATTATTGGGACCCATGGTGAACACCGTTTCAATGCTGACAACCTTTCCATAGGGAACATCCCCTCCGATCATAAACTTTGTGCCCGGCGCAAATCGCGAATGAAAAAGATTGTCCGCAGAGAGCCAATACTGCGCGTCAACAAGGGTCGAGCCGCCGGCCAGGCCGAAGATATCAAGTTGGGCGCCGGGAAGAAGGTTATGAAGGTCAACGGCCTGCCCCGCCCCGGCGCTCATGCACCCAATCGCCAGCACCATCAACCCCCTCACTATATTTTTCTTCATGATCGAAAGGTCCTCCTGGACGTCGCTTCTTCTCAGGATTCACAACGCGGCGAAGGAAGCAGCGTTGGAAAGTGCAGAGCAACTTCTTCGCGAGCAGGCCCTAACCCAGAGGGCTGCAGTCACCCGCCCTTCACCGCTCGCCCGGCAGGATTGTTCGGCTCAATGCTTCGATGCCGGCCACCTTCGGCCCGTTGGTTTGCCTGCGGGTGGAATTTCGAGAACGGTGGAAATCCGCAATCGGGCTA
>JASHTZ010000133.1 GCA_030040295.1 Terriglobia bacterium
GGCGAGGAAGGCGCGCGCCACGGGCCGTCGATCATGCCAGGGGGGAATCCTGCCGCATGGCTGCACGTGAAGCCGATTTTTCAGGCCATCGCGGCCAAGGGGAGGACGGCACGCCCTGCTGCGATTGGGTGGGCGAAGACGGCGCCGGCCACTACGTCAAAATGGTTCACAACGGCATTGAGTACGGCGACATGCAATTGATTTGCGAGGCCTACCAGTTGATGAAAGACGTGCTGGGCCTCACACCTGACGATTTGCACGAGGTTTTTGCCGATTGGAACAAAGGCGAACTGGACAGCTACCTGATCGACATCACCAGCCAGATTTTCGCCAAGAAGGACGATGATGGCACGCCCATCGTCGACAAAATTCTTGATACTGCCGGGCAGAAAGGGACGGGTAAGTGGACTTGCCTGAGCGCGCTCGACCTCGGCATGCCCGTGACGCTGATCGGGGAAGCCGTGTTTTCGCGCTGCCTCTCGGCGATCAAGGAAGAACGAGTGGCCGCGAGCTCGATTTTGAAGGGTCCGAGGCGCTCGAAGAAACTCCCCGACCTCAAAAAGTTTGTGGAAGATGTCCGCTGCGCGCTTTACTGCTCCAAGATCATTTCCTATGCGCAGGGATACATGCTGCTGCGCGAAGCGGCGCGCGACCAGAAGTGGAATCTGAATTTCGGCGGCATCGCCCTCATGTGGCGCGGCGGATGCATCATCCGCAGCGTCTTTTTGGGGGAAATTAAGAAGGCGTATGACAAGAACAAGAAGCTTAGCAACCTGCTGCTCGACAAATTCTTCAAGAAGGCATTGAAGAAATATCAGGCGGCATGGCGGCGCGCGGTGATTTCCGGAGTCAAGGGTGGAGTGCCCACGCCGGCGTTCACAACCGCGCTGGCGTTTTACGACGGTTACCGCACCGGGCGGTTGCCGGCCAACCTGCTACAGGCGCAGCGTGACTTCTTCGGCGCGCACACCTACGAGCGCGTGGACCAGCCGCGCGGCCAGTTCTTTCACACTAACTGGACGGGGCACGGCGGCAAGGTGGCGTCGGGACAGTATAACGTTTAGAGAAGCTGACAGCTTACAGCTAACAGCCGACAGGTCGACATGGGGTTGCCCTGCGAAGGAGCTTGCTCATGCAGCACTTCAAGAACCTGAAGGTCTGGCAACGAAGTCACCGATTGGTTTTGAGTCTATACCAAACGACGGTGAGATTCCCATCGCATGAGAGATTTGGAATTACCTCTCAGTTGCGCCGAAGCGCTGCGTCAGTGCCCACAAACATTGCGGAAGGGTGCAAACGTCAAGGGCAACAGGATTTCGCTCGATTTCTGAACATTGCTGAGGGCTCGCTATCGGAGACCGAGTACTTGGTTATGCTTGCCTCAGACTTGGGTTATTTCCTTGCGAATGAACCTTCGCAACTGCTCGCGGAAATATCCGAAATTGCGGATGCTGCACGTCCTGCGAGCAAAAGTGGAGAGGAAAGCTGCGTGATCGATAACGTGTTCTTGACACGGATTTTTCTTGCTGTCAGCTATTAGCTGTCGGCTGTCAGCCATGCTAAAAGGATCTGCTCATGAAATACGGTCTGAATATTCCGGCGACGGGCGCTTTGGATTTCTTGTCCCTCGGCGCGCTGATTCACCGATTCGATCCTGGAATCATTCCATTCCGCAAGGCGACCCAGTGCCAAATCCATGTCAGTGGCGGGGAATTCAACTGTGCCGCCAATCTCTCGGACTGCTTCCGCATGAATACCGGCATCGCCGCGGCGATGGTGGATTATCCCATCGGTGACCTGATTGCCGAGCGCGTGCGCGCGATGGGTGTGAAGCCCTTTTACAGACATTTCAAGCACAACGGCGTGAGTGGGCCCAACATGGCGGCCGTTTACAGCGATCGCGGCTTCGGCGTGCGCGCTCCGGTGGTCTTCTACAATCGCTCGAACGAAGCCGGAGCGATGCTCAAGCCCGGCGATTTCGACTGGAAAGGGATTTTCGGCGCGGGCGTGCGCTGGTTTCACAGTGGCGGAATTTTCGCAGCGCTTTCGGAAACCACCGGAAAGCTCATCGCCGAGGGCATGCAGGCGGCCAAGGCGTCCGGCGCCGTCACTTCCTTCGATTTGAATTACCGCGCCAAGCTTTGGAACATCTGGGGAGGCCATGAGCGCGCGCTTTCGGTGATTTCCGGAATCGTCAAGCACGTGGATGTTATCGTGGGGAACGAAGAGGACCTGCAAATGGGTCTGGGCGTGTCCGGGCCGGAAGTGGCGTCAAAATCCAAGCTGGACCCCAGCGCCTTTTTCGGCATGATCGATAAGGTGATCGCGAAATACCCAAACGTCAAGATCGTTGCCACGACGCTGCGCGAGGTGCATTCGACCAATCGTCACAGTTGGAGCGCCGTGGCGTGGATCGACGGCAAGTCCTACGTTGCCCCGACGGCTGAACTCGACGTTTTCGACCGCGTGGGCGGCGGCGATGGGTTTGCTTCGGGATTGTTCTACGGCCTGATGACGGGCGAAGAGCCCGAGGAAGCAATCAGGCTCGGATGGGCGCATGGCGCGCTGATTACCACCTATCCGGGTGACACCACCATGGCCACGCTCGATCAGGTTCGAGCCTTCGCCAAGGGCGGCTCGGCGAGAATACAAAGGTAATCTCGCAGGTACTCATTGACTCATCGTCGCCCGGGGGCTATTGCCGCCTGGCGGAAGAAAAATGCCACAATCACCTTGGACTCAGTTGGGTTCCCATCAAACTTGGCCGGCGCGAACTTCCAACCATTCAGAGACTGAGCGGCGGCAGCCGTATACGGTGGAACGTCTCGGAGCGTTCGGGTGCGTGCCACGTTTCCCGAGGCGTCGATACTGGCTTGCAAAACGACGCTTGCCGAAAGCAGCGTCGCTCCATAGGGGCACGGCGAAACGTTTGCGGAGATCACCCCGACGGGTTGATATCCGGAGGCTGCGGCGGGCTGCGGCTCGGCCTGAAGTTTGAGTGCGTTTGAAGGCGCCGTGAACAAGCACTGTGTGTTGAAGGCGGCTGCCACCGTGATGCTTGATGCCACAGGCGTGCCGTCCATCATTGCCGGCTTGAACGTCCACCCTCTAACGGAACTGACCGCTGACTGCGTCAGGGAAGCAACCGCATTCTGCACCTTGATGTCTTGAACTCTTCCGTTTTCAGACACCAGAATCTTTAGGACAACTGTACCAGTGGTGATCGTATTATACGGCGCCATCACCGCGCTCACGGATGCAGCTTCGACCGGTTGGAAATCAACGCTTTGGGGAACTGCTCGTGCGAGCCTGACCGGTGATAGGAAACTCAAACCAACAAAAGTAATTGCGACTGCAAAAAACCTTCGCATAGGCAGGTACCTCGCAAAATCACCTACTGATGGGATGGTGGAAGAGGCCGATTGGGTTCCCACTGGGTCCATTTGGCACCACGGGCCGCCGAAGGGCGGTTATTCAGCGCGCTGCTAAAGCAAATTCAGGGCAACTCCGTCATTGAACCCTGGGGAAAAATTCAAGGGGGAAAACTGCTGTAGTGCTGTGCCTAAGGGTCTTTAAGCAAAGCTTCATCTTCCTGCAATCATTTGGCTGCAATGATTTGGCAAGACGATATATTATAATGACAGGATTCGACAGTTGGCTCCTTTCCGGCCATTGGAGCATCTAATTTGCAGACTGCTCTTTGCGGTGCGGGCCGGAAAATTGCCACGGCAGGTTTGTGGGGCTTAACAATCGAATTTCTTGCGTGGAGGATTTTATCTTGCAAGGCCAAATCGCTACTCCTACCTCGGTTTCAGATGTAAGTACGTCTCAGCTTGACCAGCTTTGCATCAATACGATTCGCTTTCTCGCCGTCGATGCCGTGCAGAAAGCCAATTCCGGACATCCCGGCATGCCCATGGGAGCCGCGCCCATGGCGTACGTGCTTTGGACGCGCTATTTGCAACACAATCCTGCCAACCCTTCGTGGCCGAATCGCGATCGCTTTGTGCTCTCCGCGGGCCACGGCTCGATGTTGTTGTACAGCCTTCTGCATCTGACCGGTTACGACATGCCCATGTCAGAGTTGCAACAATTCCGGCAATGGGGAAGCAAGACGCCCGGGCACCCCGAGCACTGGCTCGTGCCGGGGATTGAAACCACCACGGGTCCGCTGGGTCAGGGTTTCGGCAACGGCGTAGGAATGGGCATCGCCCAGAAGTATCTTGCCGCGCATTTCAATCGTCCCGGCCACGAGATTGTTGACTACAAGATTTACGCCATCGCCGGTGACGGCGACCTGATGGAAGGCGTCTCGTCGGAAGCCGCCTCGCTGGCGGGCCACCTGCGGCTCGACAACCTGATTTATTTTTACGACGACAATCACATTTCCATCGAGGGCTCCACCGAGCTGGCCTTCACGGAAGACCGTGGCAAGCGCTTTGAGGCCTATGGCTGGTTTGTGCAGAAGGTAGCCGACGGAAACGATCTGGAAGCCATCGACGCGGCGGTTCGCGCGGCCCAGGCGGAGCGCGGCCGGCCGTCGATCATCATGGTGCGCACGCACATCGGCTACGGCAGCCCCAACAAGCACGATACGGCGGAGGCGCACGGCTCGCCGCTGGGAGTTGAGGAGGTCAAGCTCACCAAGCAGAATCTTGGCTGGCCGCTTGAGCCTCCTTTCCTGGTGCCGGACGAAGCCCGCGCGCACTTCCGGCTCGCCCTCGAACAGGGCCCTAAGCGGGAGGCAGCGTGGCAAGCCAAGCTGGCCGAATACCGCAAGGCGTTCCCGGATCTTGCCGCCGAGTGGGATCGTTTTGTAAGGGGTGAATTGCCCTCCGGCTGGCAAGCCAAGATTCCTACATTCAGTCCCGCTGAAAAGCCCATGGCCACGCGTCAAGCTTCCGGAAAAGTCTTGAACGCCATCTCACCCTTGCTTCCCACATTGCTGGGCGGCGCGGCGGATTTGGCTCCCTCCACCGATACGTTGATCAAGGGTGAAAAAGATTTCGAGTACCCCAACTACGGCGGAAGAAACTTTCACTTCGGCGTGCGTGAGCACGGCATGGGCGCGGCGCTGAACGGCATGGCGCTGAGCGGGTTGATCCCCTACGGTGCTACGTTCTTCATCTTTTCGGATTACCTGCGCCCCAGCTTGCGCCTTGCGGCCCTCATGGAAACGCACTCAATTTTCGTCTTCACGCATGACAGCGTGTTTCTCGGCGAGGATGGCCCCACGCACGAACCCATTGAGCATCTCATGGCCTGCCGGGCGATTCTGCACCTTTGCAACATCCGGCCTGCCGACGCCAACGAAACCGCTGTGGCCTGGCGCGTGGCGATCGAACACAAGAGTGGACCCGTGGCCTTGATATTGACGCGCCAGGCCCTGCCTATCATCGATCGCACCAAGTACGGCTCGGCCGAGGGCCTGACTAAGGGCGCGTATATTTTGGGCGATGCGCAGGGAAAGACTCCGGAAATTATTTTGATCGCTACGGGCTCGGAGGTGGCGCCCACGCTCGA
>JASHTZ010000134.1 GCA_030040295.1 Terriglobia bacterium
ACGTTTCATTGGCCGCCTGCTTTGAACTTGCCAAGCAATTGCGCCAGGCGCCGCGCAGGATCGCCGAGCGGCTCGTTCCCCTGCTCTCTTCGCTGGAGGGGATTGAGCGCGTCACCGTGGCGGGCGCGGGTTATTTGAACTTTCATCTAAACCGGGCGGATGCTGCGGAACAATTGTTCAAAAAACGCAGCACGGCGGCTGAAGGCCGAGAGCCGCTCGTCCCTGCGACTACAGGTAAAATCCTAGTCGAGCACACCAGCATCAATCCCAACAAGGCGGCGCACATCGGGCATTTGCGCAACGCCGTTCTGGGCGACACATTTGCCCGCCTGCTGCGTTTCCAAGGGTCGAATGTTGAGGTGCAGAACTACATCGACAACACGGGCGTGCAGGTGGCAGACGTGGTGGTGGGCTTCCAGCACCTGGAGAAAAAAACCCTCGCAGAAGTTGAAGCGCTGGTTCACACGCCCACGCCGCGATTCGATTACTACTGCTGGGACCTTTATGCGCGCGTCTTCCAGCTCTACGAGGATGACAAGACGGCTCTGGCCTGGCGCGCCCAGGCTTTGAAAGACATCGAAGAAGGTCACGGCGAGACCGCGGCCCTGGCGGACCTGATTTCCACGGCCATTGTGCGCACGCACCTCGAAACCATGTTGCGCCTGAACATCGAATACGACGTTCTGGTGCAGGAGAGCGAGATTCTGTGGCTGCACTTCTGGAAGGCTGCTTTCGAAGTCCTTCAGCAACACAACGCCATTCGTTTTGAAAATGAGGGAAAGAATGCCGGTTGCTGGGTGATGGACCTCGCCACGCCAGCCGCCGGGGGAGAAGGTGAACCACCCGACGCGGAAGAAACCAAGATCATCGTGCGGTCAAACGGAACGGTGACTTACGTCGGCAAGGACATTGCCTACCACCTGTGGAAGTTTGCCTTGCTGGGGAAAGACTTTGGCTACGAGTCGTTCCATCGTTACCCCGACGGGCACGAGGTCTGGCGAACGGCGGTAAGCGGCCTGCCCAATGCTCCGCCCTTTGGCCGGGCGAGCGCGGCCTACGCCGTGATCGATACGCGCCAATCCTATTTGCAGAACATCGTGAAGGCCGCATTCCACGCACTCGGATTTCACGACCGCGCCGCGAACCTTCACCACTTTGCCTACGAAGTTGTGGGCCTCTCGGCGCGTTGCGCGGCGGAGATGGGAATCGCGCTTACGGAAGAGGATCGCCAGCGCCCCTACGTGGAAGTCTCCGGGCGCAAGGGCCAGGGCGTGAAGGCCGACGACCTGATTGATACGTTGATCGCCCGCGCCGGGGAGGAAGTGAGCTCGCGCGGCATGGCGCAGGACCCTGCCGAAACGCGGGATTTCGCGCGCAAGATCGCCGTCGCCGCGTTGCGCTATTTTCTACTGAAGTACTCGCGGCGGGTTATTATTGCCTTTGATTTTAAGGAAGCGCTGGCGTTTGAGGGCGAGACCGGACCCTACCTGCAATACAGCATCGTGCGCGCGCGGAATATTTTTCGCAAATTTGCAGAGACCCACGCGGGGTTCGATGCGGCGCAGTTATCACGCTCAATTTCCCATGAGCGGTTGCAGCAGTTTTATAAGGGCGAGGACGGCGCGGCGTTTTGGGATCTCACTCGCCTCGCCGGCCAACTGGAAACCACCGTGGCGCAGGCCATTTCGAGTGAAGAGCCCGCCGCCGTGGCCAAATACGCCTTCCGCCTGGCGCAATCCTTTAATAACTTTTACCACCACTTCCACATCTTGAGCGAGCAGGACGCAACGCGTCAACAATTCCTGCTTTACCTTGTTTATCTGACCGAGCGCACGCTGACCCTCGCCACCGAGCAAATGGGAATTGAAATCCCTGAACGGATGTAAGCTGCAGCGCTGGTGTCCCCGCCGGCGATTTGGCGTCGTGGCACAGGAATTCCTGCCCGTGCGCATGAGTCGGGATACCCGTGCCACTTCCTACGAAGCGAAATCCGTCAGCAACTGCACCAGTGTGCGCACGCCGTGGCCCGTGGGGCCTTTGGCGCGGTAGGGCTTTTCGTCGTTGGCCCAGCGGGTTCCGGCAATGTCCAGGTGAACCCAGGGAGTGTCCCCGGCGAACTCGCCGATAAACATGGCTCCGGTAATCGCCCCGCCGTAGCGCCCGCCGGTATTCGCGAGGTCGGCAATCGAACTCTTGTAGAGCTCGCGATAATCCTCGTCAACGGGCATTTGCCACATTTTTTCTCCCGCGTGATGAGCCGCAGCGAGAAGGCGATTGACCCAATCCTTGTTCCAGCCGAAGACTCCGGTGGTGATGGAGCCGAGCGCGACCATCACCGCGCCGGTGAGGGTTGCGGCATCGATCAGCACCGTGCAACCCAAGCGCTTGGCGTAAGTCAGCGCGTCCGCCAGAACCAGTCGCCCCTCGGCGTCGGTGTTCAACACCTCGATGGTTTTTCCGGACATGGAGGTAATCACATCGCCGGGTTTGTAAGCGTTGCCGCCGGGCATATTTTCCGTGGCGGGAATGAGCGCCACCACGCGCACGCGCGGCTTGATCTGCGCGACCGCCTGCATGACGCCGAGCATGGTGGCGCCACCCGCCATGTCCGTCTTCATCTCATGCATGTTGTCGCTGGGCTTGATGGAGATGCCGCCGCTATCAAAGGTAATTCCCTTCCCGATCAGCCCGATGACGGGCTCGGGCGGAGCTCCTTCGGGAGAATAGCGAATGATAATGAAGCGCGAGGGCTCGCGGCTACCCTGCGCCACCGCCCAGAACGCTCCCATTTTGAGTTTCTGGATTTCCTCCGGGCCGAGCACTTCGCACACCAGGCCGAACCGCGCCGCCATCTTCTCAGCCTGGTCCGCCAGGCGAGTTGGGGTGAGCTGGTTAGAGGGTTCATTCACCAATTCGCGCGTAAAATTCTGGGCCTCGCCCAGGATGCGGCCGCGAACGAGAGCGGCGTGCGCATCCGAGGAGAACTGCTCACCGCCGGTCGCCAGAGACAGCGTGTCGATTCCCTTCTTGTCGTTGGACTCGGTTCGATAGCGGTCCGGATCAAAATCCGCCACCAGAGCGCCATCCACCACCGCCGTAATGGTGCTGGGAGCGACGGAGCCGAGAATCCACGCCATCTGCCGCACTCCCCGCGAGCGCAGATGACGCACGGCGGCGCCTGCCAGGTGGCGGAGCTGCGTCTCGCTGAATTTTTCGCTCTTGCCGGCCCCCACCACCAGCAGCTTGTCCGCAGATAATCCATCGGGCCGCCGCACGGGCGTACACTCAAACGCCTTGCCGGTAAGCTCGCCCGCCTCGTGCATTTCCCGCAACAAGCCGCGCGTCTCCTCCGGAAGCTTCTCCACGGTTCCGCTGGAGGCGGGTGCCTCCTCAAAACTATAGGCAACCAGCGCAGTGGCAGAAAGTTGCGCGAGGGGCGCGGATTGGAATTCAATTTTCACGATAAGGGGCTCCTTGGCAGAAGATGAAAGAAAAGATTAAAGGGTAAGGGCAAAAGGGAAAATGATAAAGGAAAATTTCAGTACCCGCGCCGCCGGTGTTCGTGGATGGCTTGTTGAGTCTCCCGCTCGATCGTGCGCCGACGCGAGGTTTCGCGATGGTCGTATACCTTCTTGCCCTTGGCCAGGGCAATCTCGCACTTGATCAGATTCTTCTTGAGGTAAACCCGGGTCGGAATCAAGGTGAAACCCTTTTCCTGAACCCGTCCAGAGAGCTTATCCAGTTCCTGGCGATGAAGCAGCAGGCGGCGGTCGCGCAGGGGATCGTGATTTGCATAGCTACCGGCGGAATACGGGCTGATGTGACAATCAATCAGCCACGCCTGGTCCTTCTGCATTTCCACGTAGCTGTCCTTAAGGTTGATTTTCCCATCACGGACGGACTTTACCTCCGTGCCTGTCAACTCCACCCCGGCCTCAAACCTCTCCAGCAGGTGATAGAGATGCTGCGCCTGCCGGTTGACGGCGAAATGCTTTGGCTGAGGCGTGGAAACTTTGGACACGTGGGATCCCCTCCCAGGAAAGACTTCGTAGATACTCAAGAAATTTTAGCACAGGGCCGCGGGCTGGATGCGGGGCAAGTAAGCTCGGTCTTGAAGAGGGAGAGTTGGCCTGATCTTTTCCTCGATGAGCGCGAGGGTTCAGGTTGAAAGGGGAATGCCTTTCACGCCCGCGCGGGATGCGCCCCCGCAGGAATGCGGATCATTTACGTGCGTGGCTAATCGTAACTAACCCCATAGACCTTCCGATTGGTGCCGGGAATAGTCCGTTGGCGCACAATGCGCGCGTGGACTTCCGGGGTTTGCCCTGTCGGGCTGTACGGGCACGCCACCATGAGCCCGGTACCGATGGCATAATTCTTCTCGCTGACGAAACTGAATCCGCCTTTTGAGACGTTATCGCTCTTGGAAACCTCGACCCCGCCCTGGTAATCGCGCACGCGCACTGGCATTTGCAGTGCCACGCGGCGATGGCGGCGCAAATCGCTGCCGCTCGCTGCTGCTTTGTTGCTGGTGGGCGTGGGCTTTGCGCCTTCGACGGCTAATTGCTTTTCCGCGTATCCCCAGGATGCCTTCCGATTGCAGCTTTCGCACGGCCGATTGAGAATTCCCGTCGCCTCCAAAACTTCCACCTCGACCAACGAGAGGCGCAGCATTACAGGGGAGTGGCAGGAGCGGCATTCGAGCAATGCGGCAGCCTCAGCAATGTCTCCTTCAATGGGTGGAAAGCGGATTCCCCAAATGTCCTCCTTGGGGTTGCTGTATTCCACACCCCATTCGCCCCCTTTCTCACTGGGAGGAGCGGTCGGCCCCACCACGTGGAACTCCGCTTCGCGATTGTTGATCAGGTTCACGATGCGCACGAGGCTTCCGACCGTCAATTTCTCCCCAATTTGGATTCGTGCGCCGTGGCGATTCAGGACCAGCGTCCTGCCCTCCGCCTTGATTTTCGCTCCGGTCGAATCCGTCCAGTGGACACGGAGAGGAATCGTGAGCATCAGCCGGTCGGAGCGCCGCTTCTGTGCAACCATGGAAACCCTTCCTTATGCGAGTCAGGTCTTAGATTCGTGCGATTAACTTACTTAAATGAGGGGACTTTTGCAAACCTTATCCTGCGAAAAAAATTGCATTGTCAGAAGGGAAACAATCCACTATGATTTGAATGCGGGGTGGAGCAGTCTGGTAGCTCGTTGGGCTCATAACCCAAAGGTCGCTGGTTCAAATCCAGCCCCCGCAACCAACGCCATCATAGAGTTACGGGTCATCAGCAAGAACCTTCGAGTACAAACTGGTACAACCGGGGCCAACGATGGCCCCGTCATCCCTTGAGAAGCGCTTTCACGACCTTGCTTGCCGCTTCCCTCTTCTGCTCCGACACTGCCTGAGTGTAAACATTTAGAGTGGTTGCGATATCGGCATGTCGCAGAAGTTCTTGTTGTACCTTCACATCCGCCCCAAGAGCCCTCAGGAGAGTTGAATAGGTGTGCCTGAAGGTGTGCCAGCCGACCTT
>JASHTZ010000135.1 GCA_030040295.1 Terriglobia bacterium
TACAAGGGCTCGTCATGGCTGGGACCGGGCATCGTGAGCGTGCTGGCGAAGGACCGCTGGTATCGGAGCGCGCCCGGCGGGGCAGATAGGGAATTGGTTTTGTTGGAAAGTCATGCCGCGCAAGGAACGGACAAGTGGGGAGCGTATGACGCGGTCACAATGACGTGGCAATTGCCGGACGCGAATCACAAGCTGCTTACCAGCTTCCGCATTTATCATGATGCGCCCTATCTGGTCTTTTCGCAGGAATTCCCCGACGGCTTCAAAGCTTATGCAAACGGAAAGTGGACTGTGCCCTCGGTGGTGTTTCCTCAATTCCTTGAGGATAACAGAGCGAGGCGCGATCTTTATTCCTGGATCAGTGGCGGCATGTTCAGCCACCGCTTTGGCTACGGATCAGCCTGCAAGCTGGATGGAACCGTGGACTTGCTCGTGCTCACCGACAAGGATTTCAATACCATTTTGTTATCGCCGTCGGCAAATTATCTGGTGGCAACGCAGCAATCCGCTGCAATCACGGGCCAAAGCGGCAGCGCGGATTCCACGCGCGCGATCAATTGCGGGATCGAAGGTCTGGTGAAGGAGATTCCCGCGGGCTACAAGCACGAACACCTGCTGGTTGCCGGCGAAGGCATTGATTCCACCTTTCGCCAGTGGGGCCAGGCGCTGCTTACCAAATCCGGGAAGCAGGCCCCCTCGAAATACGATTGTGAAACGATGCGCCATCCCGTTTACTGGGATGATTACGGCGGCTACTATCGCGAGCACGGCTTCAAGGAAGAGGGTTACGCGGCCTACGAGGACGTCATCGTGGGCGTGGCGGAAGACGCCCGCAGGCACGGCTTGTTGATCGGCGGATATGAAGTGCAGGACTCCGATCAGCTCCGCTACAACGAAGGTCTGTTCGAGCCGCGCGACGATCTATTTCCACACGGTCTTGCGGCATTGCATGCGCGTCTGGGCGTGCCGTTGGAAGCCTATCTCTGCTGGCTCGCACCCGGCGGTCCTTACCGCCAGAAATATCCCTACATCGAAACTCCTCCCGGTTCTGTTCTGGGAAAATCGATGGGCGACGTGTTTTACTCGCTCGATTATTGGCGGGACACGGCGGCGAAACTGGTTTCCTGGGGAGACGTGATACTCCAGCACGATTACCTGAACGTCTACGAGGGAAATCCGGTGATGATGGCCGGCATCGACCGCATGGATACGTACTTCAAGAACATGGCGAAGGCGCTGGGCGAAAAAGGCATCAAGATGCAGTACTGCATGCAACTGCCGCGCAACATTATGGAATCCACCGAGAATCCCATAGTGATTTCCGTGCAGGGGACGCACGACCATCACGCTCCCATGACTGAGCCCAAGCCGACGCATTCAAGCGACGACGTGTTCGCATGGAAGCACCTGATGTTTACGGACGCCTTTTACGGCGTCGTGGGCTTGTGGCCTTCGCGCGACAACATTCAGACCGAGGGCGATCCGAACGCCTGGGAAGACATTCTGATAGCCAATCTCGCGGGTGGTGAAATTCAGCTTGGACACCGCATCGGCGAGTGCAACTTTGATCTGGTCCGCAAAACCTACCGGGAAGGCGACGAGTTGATTCTGAAGCCTGACCACCCTATCGTTCCACTCGACCGATGTTACCTGGAAGGCTGCGCTGTGGGCTTTACTTATTCGGAACGGAATGGCGAAAAGTGGTTTTATGTGCTGAGCCTTCCCCCATCCGGCGCGCTCGATGCCATGCACCTCGCTGACTTGAAATTGACCGGCCGGCGAGTGGTCTACAATTTTGACACGGGCGTCGCAGCGGTGGTGGACGCCGCCGCGCCACTGAATCTCCAAACCCAGGCCAAGCATGAGTACTTCGTGGTCGCGCCTATTTTAGCAAACGGCATGGCGGTGATCGGCGATACCACGAAATTTGTCACGATGGCGGACCAGCGCATTGCCTCGGTGGAAGCCAGCCCGCAGGAATTGCGGGTGGGCGTCACAGCGAATCAGGATTGGAATCCCATCATCGTCGGGTACGCGGAGAAACTTCCGGCGGGCGTGGAATCAGGCGGCATGAAGCTCGGCGAAGTTGCCTCGCCGGACCGGCTGAGGTCCGCGAAGTCCGGATGGTTCTACGATCCGCTCGCGCGGCTTTGGTCCGTCAAGATTGATTTCGCAGGGGCCGAGCGGATGGAGACTCGAACATTCACAATCCACTGAATTGCCGGACGAACGCCACATCATCACCGAGCCGGCGTAAGTCAGGACAGGGGGCCAGGCGCAAATGCAGCTTCGAAAAGATCCCATCTCGTTGAATTGGGTTGTGCAGGAAGATGGTGAAACCACCTGGCCGAAGCTTGCCGTTTGCCCGTTCTGCCCCGGGCAGGAAGCCTTGACGCCGCAGACCCTCTACTCGCACGCGGATGGGCGCGGCGCGTGGCAGGTGCGGGTAATTCCCCACGTTCGTCCTCTTTATCGCATTGAAGGCTCACCGCAGCGTGTGGCGGAGGGACTCTACGACAAAATGCGCAGCCTGGGAGCGCACGAAGTGGTGATCGAAACCCCCGATCACAATCTTCGATTGCCGCGCGAGAGCGATGAGAACGTGGCCCAGGTGCTGCGGGCATTCGTCACCAGGTTAGTGGACTTGAAGATGGATCGCCGGTTTCGCTACGTAAGCGTCTTCCGGAATCAAGGAAAGCTGGCAGGGCAGGAACCCGAGCATCCCCACTCACAGATCAGCGCCACGCCCTTTATTCCGCGCCGCGTGGTATATGAGCTTCGCTCGCTCCAGCGCTACTTCACCCTGAAGGAGCGATGCCTGCTCTGTGATATCGCCCAGCAGGAAATCACCCAGCAAGTGCGCACGGTGGAATGGGACGATCAATTTGTTGCCTTCTGCCCTTTCGCTTCGCGCGCGCCCTATGAAATCTGGATCCTGCCCCTCCAGCACCACCACACGTTTGAGGAGGATTTGACGAGCTGGGACCGCCAGCTTCATTTCGCGCGATTTCTGAAAAACGTGCTGTGGCGGCTGGAATCGGTGGCGCAGGATTACCACCTCATCCTGCACACCACACCCAATCTGAAGTCGCAATCGGAACGCACGGACTTTTGGCGCACGCTGCGCGAGGACTTCCACTGGCATATTGAGTTGGTACCCGTTTACGTATCCACCTCCTCTTCCTATTCCCTCAAGGAGGTGTACTACAATTCCGTGCTGCCGGAGCGCGCCGCAGAGGACTTGCGCAAGGTGAATCTCACCCCAATCGCGCGCGGAGCGTGATGAGGCGCCTCGCCTTCCGGCCTGCGTGCTTCCGCCGGGGAGTGAAGCGCGTTTCGCGCTTGCATCTCCACCCACGCTTGAATAATCTCTCGGGGGCAAAATCTTCGTTCGGAGGGACACCCGGAACATGAGAACTCAAAACCTCACCAGGATCGCCGTGGCGGCCGTCATGGTTTTTGTATCTCTCTACACCGCGAATCTTTTGGCAGAGAAAAAGCAGAAGGAAGCGCCTGCCGCGGCCGGCACTGCGCCGGCGGTAACCTGGCCTGCAATTCCCGACCTTGAGTTCATCACCCGGCTGCGGCAGGAAGAGTTCGGACACAGTCAAGTGATGGAAATCATGAGCCACCTCGCTGACGACATCGGCCCGCGCCTGACGGGTTCCCCCAACATGAAGAAGGCCAACGAGTGGACGCGCGATCAGCTCACGCAATGGGGACTGGTGAACGCACACCTGGAGCCCTGGGGCACGTTCGGGCGTGGCTGGGCTTACCAGCTTTGCGAAGTGCGCATGGTTTCGCCCGACTACATGCAATTCATGGCCTATCCGGAAGCCTGGACGCCCGGGACGAGCGGCTCGTTGCGCGCGGAAGTGGTGCGAGTGATCGCTTCATCCAGCGCCGACCTGGAAAAATACAAAGGCAAGCTGGCCGGCAAGATCGTGTTGTTGGGCGAGACCCGCATCCCCGACCCCAGCGAGAAGCCGCTGTTCCACCGCAATGACGATGACGATCTCGCCAAAGTCGCCCTCTTCGAGCCTCCGTCTTTCCCTGGCGCCCAGCAGCGTCCGGGCGGCCCCGGCAATCCTCGCGCGGAATTGATGCAGCGTTTGCGGTTCCAACAGGATCTGCCCAAGTTCCTGGAGGATGAAAAGGTGGCCGCGGTGCTCGACATCACGCGCCAGCCCGGCGAGGACGGCACCCTGTTTGTGCAATCCGGAGGCAGCTACGAGAAGGGCAAGACGATCACCGTTCCCCGCGTCACTGTTGCCGTGGAAAACTTTGGCCGCGTCGCACGTCTGCTCGACAAGAAAATCCCGGTGGAAGTGGAAATGAATGTCGAGACCACGTTTTACGACGATGATGACCAGGCCTACAACACGCTGGCTGAAATTGCCGGCACGGATCCCGCTCTCAAGGACCAGGTGGTGATGCTGGGCGGACACCTGGATTCCTGGCACGCGGGCGAGGGCGCCACGGACAACGGCGCGGGCTCTACCGTGGCGATGGAATCCGTGCGATTGCTCAAGAAGCTGGGCGTCCAGCCGCGAAGAACCATCCGCATTGCGCTGTGGTCCGGCGAAGAAGAGGGGCTGTTCGGGTCGCGTGGCTATGTGAAGGAACACTTCGGGTCACGGCCGGAATCCAGCCGTGGGGAAAACCAATTCCTGCCCGCGTTCATGCGTCCGCCTGCGGGGCCGCTGGAACTGAAGCCCGAGCAGAAAACCATTTCAGTGTATTTCAACCTTGATAACGGCGCGGGCAGGATTCGCGGCATTTATTTGCAGGAAAACGCCCGAGTGCGCCCAATCTTTGAAAAGTGGATGGAACCGTTCCGCGACCTGGGCATGACCACGCTGACCATGCGCAACACGGGCTCCACCGACCACGTTTCGTTTGACGCCGTGGGAATTCCCGCCTTCGAATTCCTTCAGGATCCGCTGGACTATGGATCTCTGACTCACCATTCCAACCTCGACGTCTATGA
>JASHTZ010000136.1 GCA_030040295.1 Terriglobia bacterium
GGCCGTTGGTGAAATCCTGCAAAGGAGAGAGTGCAGCGGGATGGCGGAGCATGCCCTTGGGAGTAAAAACCACCAGCGGCTTGCGCCATCGCCGCAAAGCCTGCCGGCGCAGCAAGTGAAAATATTGCGCGGCGGTGGTGGGTTGGCAAATCTGCACGTTGTCGCGGGCGGCGAGTTGCAAAAAGCGCTCAAGGCGCGCACTGGAGTGCTCCGGCCCCTGACCTTCGTAGCCGTGCGGAAGCAGCAGAACCAATCCCGAGAGTAATCCCCACTTGTCTTCGCCCGCCGCGATGAACTGGTCGATGTAAACCTGCGCGCCGTTGGCAAAGTCGCCGAACTGCGCTTCCCACAGCACCAGCGTCTCCGGGTAATCGCGGCTGTAGCCGTATTCAAAGCCCACCACTGCGGCTTCGGAGAGCGGCGAGTCGTAAATCTCAAACGCCGGCTGGTGAATGTCGATGTTGGCGAGCGGCGTGTACGCGGCCTCGGTCTGTGTGTCAAAGAGCGTAGCGTGCCGCTGATTGAAAGTTCCGCGGCGGCTGTCCTGCCCGCTCAGTCGGACGGGCGTTCCCTGCCGAAGAAGCGCGCCGTAGGCCAAAAGCTCGGCCGCACCAAAATCAATGGGTGCTCGGCCTTGCGTCATTTGAGTGCGCTGCTCGAGGAGCTTTTTCACTTTAGGGTGCGTGGAAAATCCTTCCGGCACACGCGCCATCAATTCGCCGACGGCCGCCAGTTCCTCGGCGCTCACCGCGGTTTCAACCTCCATCGCCGGGTCATAAGCCCTGCCCTGATAAGCGTCCCAATAGGACGGAAGCTGGCGGAGGGTCGGACTTTTGCGGATGCTGCGGGCGCGCTTGAGCGCCGCCTCGAACTCGCCTTTGATTTCCGCAATGCGCGGCGCGGCATCGATTTCGCGACGCTGCGCGTAGGTTTCCCACACGGGCGGTATCGAGGCGATGCGGCGGTAGCGTACGGGCTGGGTGGTAGTGGGATCATCCACCTCACTGTGTCCGTGGCGGCGATAGCCAATCAGGTCCAGCACCACGTCGCTGCGGAATTTGTAGCGATACTCCGCCGCCCAGCGCGCGACACGCACCGCGGCGTCGGCGTCTTGGGAATTCACGTGGAAAATCGGGATGGGAAGGCGCTTCGCTACGTCGGCGGCGAAGCGCGTGGACGCAGTGTCCTGAGGGTTGGCGGTAAATCCGATTAAGTTGTTCACCACCACGTGTACGGTGCCGCCGATGGTGTAACCCTCTAGGTTGGCGAGATTAAGGGTTTCCGCCGCGGTTCCCTGGCCCGCGAATGCGGCATCGCCGTGGAGCAGCACCGGCAGCACACAATTGGTGCCACGGCCGCACAGGCGTGTTTGCTTGGCGCGCGCCCGCCCGAGCGCGACCGGATCAACAGCTTCCAGGTGCGAGGGGTTCGACACCAGGTGGACATCCACTTGAGTGCCGTGCGCGGTGGAATAACTGCCCGTGGCGCCGAGGTGATACTTTACATCGCCGCCGCCCAGAAAACTGCGGGGATCGACATCCTCAAAGCGCGAGAAGACATCCTCCGGGGATTTGCCGACAATGTGCACCATCACGTTCAATCGTCCGCGATGACTCATGCCCAGCACAATTTGTTCGGCGCCCAGCGTTGCGGCGCGATCCACGATTTCATCCAGCACGGGGATCAGCGTCACGATTCCTTCCAGGGAAAAGCGCTTGGTGCCGATGTAGCGCGATTGCAGGACCAGCTCAAAAAGGCCGGCGCGAATCAGGCGGTCGAGCACGCGCGCCGAATCCACGGGCGCCGGGTCTTCTTCCATGCGCTCGGCCACCCATTGGCGGCGCTCCGCGTCGGGAATGTGCATGAATTCCGCGCCAATCGTGCCGCAATAGCAGCGGCGCGCCCGTTCCGCCGTTTTACCTTCCAGGGCGAGCTCAGGTGGTGCCAGCGGCTGCATGTATCCCACGGGGTCAAGGTCCGCGGCCAGAAATCCCCAGTGCCGGAAGGCGTCAAAGACTTGTTCATCTTCGTGTGAAGCCATATTAATTCAGTATAACCGCACACGGCGTTTTCGTGCAGATGGGCACGGCTCGCGGCTGGGAATTACGAATCCGACCAGTGGATTCGGGTTAATGGACAGGTTTCAGCTCCCAATAAGAGTCGGTGCCGACCCTGAATGTGGACCTGGCAAGCTGATATTGGCTGAAGAATCGCCGGATTTTCATGTGCAGGCTTTCACCGTCCACTCCGGCGAATTCCGGGCGCGCATAATCCGAGAAAGGGCTGGCCGACTGTTCGAGGTCCTGGTAGGACTCAGGCCAGAAAACATGGTCGGCGACGTAGACGCGCCCGCCATTGCCAAGGACCCGCTGAATGGTGTGGTCCAGCCGCTGCTGCCAAGGCTCGGCCGAGTTCGCCATGACGTAATCATCAAACAAATCCAGCGCCGGATCCTTAGGCCAGTCGTCCAGGCAGGCGAGCAAAAGGTCGTAGTCCATGTTGGCGTACCAATCCCGGCCCGCGACGATGAAGACATCATCCGGGCCGAGTTCGGCGCGAATCTGCTCCAGCATCGGAGGAGGATAGTTCACAGTGTTGGCTTTGTCCCGCCGGTGGTCGGCGCGAAGATTCCAAATGGAAATCAGCAGAAGCGCTCCCGCCAGCGCCAACTCGGTGCGCCTTCTGAACCGTTTCATCCACCACGTGGCAAGATAGGCGGCGGGAAACAGCAGCACTGTCCAGAAATGGCCCACCGGCTCCCAAAGGAAAACGAATGCACTCCAGGCGACTACCATCATAACAACGGTAGTGAAAGAGGTGTTTGAGCGCGCGAGGTGGAGCAGGCGCTCCCTGACATTTCTGCGCGTAAGGCATAGCGTCACCGCAATGCATGCCAACACCAGTAGTGTTCCGTAAATGCGCCAAATCATGACGCTGTGCATCGGCGAGTCGAAGTTTTGTTGCAGCCAGGAAGTATCCACCAGCGTGCTGACAACTCCGATGACGCTGCGGATGGGCGTTTGCGGCCAGCGCACTTGCAGGCCGTGCTGTTCCTCCATGTATTTCAGCGTCCACCGGAGGAAGCCGGAGGGCCGCACCCCCGCGGCACCCGCGAACAGGATGTAGACTGTTGCCACCCCCAGCGTCGTCATTCCGGTCCACCAAGCGGTGCGCTTTGTCACATTCTTCCTAAGCCCGGCGCCGGCCACGACAAAACCTACAGCTACAGCGGGTATGGTGAGCGCCATCGCTTGGTGGAGAAGCACGGCGACGGCGAGGAGGAAACCGCTCGCCACCCGTCGGAGGGTGGAATCTGAGTCCCAGTCAGCCACGGCCCACAGAAATCCCACGATACAGAGATCGAGAAGCGGGTAGGGCTGGTTTTGCAGGCCCAAATTCCAGATGTGGGGAGAGAGCGCGATGAAAATTGCCGCAGCAATGGGCAGCACCAGCCGATTGCTCAGACGAACCAGCAGCGCGCAGAGCAGCGCCAGCGCGAGGGCGTTGATGAGGATGTCAAAAAGCTGGAAAGCGGCGGGGGATGTTGACCCAGCGGCTGAGAGGGCGGCGGCAAGGGCCTTTTGAATTGGAAACCAGAGCAGGTGATGCGGATTGAAGTCATCGCTCTCGATGGGAGCGAGAGCTTGCAGGCGATAGATATATCCGTCGTAGTTGAAGAGCGGCGGCCGCAGCGCCAGATTAATCGACAGGACCGAGACGAACACGAGCAGGGCAGCGGCCTTGGCGCGCCTGTGCAGGGACGGACGCGAATCGGGCGTAAGGCGCTGCTCGCACGGCTGCGAAATCGGCGATTGCGTGTCGGACAATGGTTCCATCGTTGGTTGCGGTCTTTAACTTCGCGATCTGAAGAAATTGTACACCGGCGTGCGCGCAATCGGTCCAGATTGCTTCCTGCAAGTTCGATTGCCCAACGCGAGCTGAATCGGGCTCGGGACCGGAATGTCTCTTATGAAAAAAGCGTAAGCTAAGTTATAATTCCCCGGTCCCAAGCGGCGCCAATCTCCTGATGAGCGTCCGCCGAACGTCAAGGAGCAAGATGACTCGCGGTTCGACAGACATTCTGATTGACCGGGTTCCGGGCGCGCGCAATTTGGTTACGGACGCGGGCTGGGTTATTGCCTTCAGTCTGGTAACGGCGGCGTGTGCGCAAATCAGCATTCACCTTCCCATTTCGCCGGTCCCCGTCACCGGCCAGACCTTCGCCG
>JASHTZ010000137.1 GCA_030040295.1 Terriglobia bacterium
TGAAGTGCTGATACAGCCCTTCCTGCGTCGGCTTGTTGTAGTAAGGCGCGACCGAGAGGATGGCCTGAACGCCCAGTTCCTCCACTTCGGCAGCCAACTCGCAAATCTTCCTGGTGTTATTGCCTCCGACTCCGGCTACCACCGGAACCTTACCCTTCGTTTCCTCCACAACAAGGCGAATCACCCCCAGGTATTCCCCATGCTCGAGCGTCGGGGCTTCGCCGGTGGTACCGCAAGGGACAAGGAAGTCAATGCCCTCACGAAGCTGGAACTGCACCAGCCGCCGCAGCGCCGGTTCGTCCACCGAACCGTCCTTCCGGAAGGGCGTAACTAGGGCTGTGCCGCAACCACAAAGTTCAAGGCTCATGGGACCTCCACATCTAATTCTAAATTATAAGTTCTGAATTATAAATTGCGCTTACGGCTGCCGCTTTGGAGGGATCGGAAGGCAGCGGCACATCATAGTTTATAATTCACAATTCATAATTCGTCAGCTCTCTGTTCCCAGCTCCAGCACTTCTGCAAAGCTGTAAAATCCCTTCTTCCCGACCACCCAGCGCGCCGCATACAGAGCGCCTTCGGCGAATCCCTGTCGGCCGCGGGCCGTGTGGCGCAAAATGACAGTGTCGGCTTCGGAATCGAATCCCAGTTCATGCACCCCAGGAATATATCCCGCGCGCACGCTGGCCACGGGAATATCGCGGTCGACGAGATAAGGTTGAATCTGCCGCGAAATCTCATGCGCCGTCCCCGAGGGTGCATCCTTCTTCATTTTGTGATGCGCTTCGGTGATGAAAGGATCGTACATGGGGAAGGGCGCGAAAATCTCCGCTGCCGCGCGCGCCAGCTTGTAGAACAAGTTCACTCCAATGGAAAAGTTCGCGGCGTAAACCATCCCTACACCTGCCTGCTCAATTACCTTGCGGACTTCTGTCACATGTTTCTGCCAGCCGGTGGTCCCGACCACCAGACTCACTCCCAGCGCCGCGACGCGATGAACGTTCTCAACAACCGCCTGGGGCGTGGTGAAGTCCACACAGACATCAATGCCCTTGAATTTCTCGCGCGTGATGCCCCGGCTTTGATCGTTGACGTCAATATCCATCACCAGAGAAACTTCAAACCCACGCTGGGGAGCAAGTTGCGCAAGCGTTTTCCCCATTTTTCCGTAGCCGAGGAGGGCGAGGTTGATCATCAGTCTAAATACCCTTCGGTCTTCATCAGTTCGGCGTTGAGCAGCGCCGCGCCGGCTGCGCCGCGAACCGTGTTGTGGCTCAGCGCGACGTACTTGAATTGCAGAACGGGGCATTCGCGCAGGCGGCCCACCACCGTCGCCATGCCGTGTTCCGATTCCAGGTCGAATTTCGGCTGCGGCCGGTCGCGTTCCTCGCGCACGACGATGGGATGCTTCGGCGCGGAAGGCAGGCCGCGTTCCTGCGGCAACGAGCGGTAGGCGCGCCAGGCTTGGGTGATATCCGCCGCCGTGGCCTGGTTCTTGAACGCCACTGAAATGGTCTCCGTGTGGCCATCTTCCACCATCACGCGATTGCAATGCGCGCTGACAATAAAATCGCCCATCTTCACATGGCCGTCCACGCACTTCCCCAGCAGCTTGCGGGTTTCGCGCTCAACTTTTTCCTCTTCGCCGCCGATGAAGGGGACAACGTTGCCAAGAATATCCAGCGTGGGAATTCCAGGATAGCCGGCGCCGGATACGGCTTGCATGCTGGTCATCAACACCTTTTCAATTCCAAAGGCCCTCTCCAGCGGTGCAAGCGACATCACCAGCCCTACGGTTGTGCAGTTGGGGTTGGTGACGATCATGCCCTTCCACTTGCGCTGCTTCCGCTGCTCGCACACCAGCGCCAGGTGGTCCGGATTGACGTCGGGGATGAGCAGCGGCACATCGTGCTCCATGCGGAAATTTGAGGAGTTGGAAACCACCACGTGCCCCGCCTGGGCAAATTCCCGTTCCACCTCTCCCGCCACCTTGGAATCGAGCGAAGAGAAGAGCAGCGGCGGAGCGCCCGCCGGCTTGCACTCATGCACGGGAAAATCCGCCACGCCCTTAGGCAGCGGATCACGCAAACGCCAGTTGCAGGCCTCGCGGTACGTCTTGCCCGCCGATCTCTCCGACGCGGCGAGCCACTTTGCTTCAAACCACGGGTGATGTTCCAGCAGGCTCACCAGCCGCTGCCCCACCATTCCCGTCGCTCCCAGAATTCCCACTTCCAGTTTCTTCATGGCCGATTATCCCTAACCTCTTTTCTTCAGATCGCGCACCATCCGGCAGTAGAGATCCGCCGCAGCCACCAGATCCGCCTTGCGCACGCACTCGCGCTCGGTGTGCGCCATGCTGATGGAACCCGGCCCCAGCAGCAGAGGACGTCCCCAATTGCTCAGCGAGGGCAAATCCGTGGTGAAGGCCACAATGTCCGTCTCGTATCCGTCCAGTTTCTCCATCATCAGCACCGGCGTGTCGCGCACCAGGTCAAGATCGCACCGCCCGGCGGTGATTTGCACGATTTTCTTGCGAATGGCCCCGGAATCCTCCACGATGCGGATCAGGATCTGAGCCAGGGCTTCGTCCGGAACAACGTTGGCCGCGCGGCCCCCGGAAATTACTCCGATATTCATCGTCGATGGACCCAAAACGGGGCTGACCGGCAGCGGCATTTTGCGAAGGTCGGCGAGCACGTCCAGCAATTTGTCGATGGCATTCACGCCCAAATGCGGGTAGGCGGAGTGCGCCATTTTCCCGCGGGCGCGAAGATCAATGCGCAGGTTTCCCTTGCAGCCCAGCACCAGTTTGTTTTCCGTCGGCTCGCCGTTGATGATGTAGCGGGAGCCGCGCGGGTGCAGATTGGCTTCCCGCGCACCGTCACTCACGGTCTCTTCGCCCACCAGAAACAGCAGGGCGAAATCCTGCACGCCTTCTTTCTTCAGCCTTTCCGCTGCCGTCACCTGAGCGGCAAGTATTCCCTTGGCGTCGCACGAACCGCGGCCATAAATATGCTCAGCGTCATCGTGCGCGGGAAAAAACGGCGGAACGGTGTCTAGATGCGTGCTCAATACGATATCGGGCTTCCCCCACGTGGCAAAGACGTTCGACCGGTCGCGCCCCACCGGCATCATTTCAGTCTGAAAGCCCAGTTGCTGAAGATACCCTTTTACGAATTCCCCGCAGGCCTTCTCGTGACCGGTCACGGAGGCCATATTGACCAGACTCTTGGTGAGCTCAAAAAGTTCCATTGGCTTTCCCGTTCAAGCAGGCTGGCGGCACGGCCCCGCCTGCCTATAGCAATGGTTCCGGATTTTACCGTAACCTTATCACGTTAGCCCAGTCCTGAAAACAGCGTCAAGCCCATTCGCATCCGTTTAAGCTGAGTCATAGAAGGCTCGGACGGGCGCAACGCAGAGGCAACCGCTGAGCGTCCCAGGACATCTAGCGGAGAGTCACAACCACAACTTTTGATTCACGGGCGTGTTATAATTAATGAGTTAGCCGCGCTTCATCCGGAGGGGACACCATGACCCGAACTTCGCGACTCATCCTTTGCCTGGCGTTTGTCATTTTGTTGATCGGTGTCCCGCTCTTCGCACAGCGGGGCGCTCGGAGTTCGGGCGCTCGGGGATCCCACTTTTACCGTTCTGCTCCGGTTTACGGCGGGGGAGGCCCGGTCTACGGCGGCGGAGGGTGGTACGGTGGTTACGGTTATTATGGCATGCAGGCGCAACCTCTCCCTTACGACGGTCTTGTGAACCCCTACGCCAATGAGAATCCCTGCCCAACCGGTTGCAATCCCAATTCCGGATACGAGTGGAACAGTGTGGGAACGCTGATTCTCGCCACGAATCCGCCGCAAGCCCGCGTTACTCTGGATGGCATCTACGCAGGCACCACCGACATGCTGGGGCCATTCCAGCTCCCCGTCGGCGAGCATACCTTGCACATTGAAGCCGCGGGGTTTGAGCCTTCTGACGTTATCGTAAAGTTTGACCAGCCGGGGACTCAAAGCCTGGACGTGCAATTGAAGCGCCTTGCCGCCTCGGCGAAACCCGCGCCAAGCGAGTAGCCGCGCTCCGCATTTCCATTCCCCCGTTCACCGCCATTGCTGAAAATTGGATTCTGACACATGAGGGTCAACCGTGCTTTGTCACCGCGTGTGGAGCGGCATCTTTCGTCAGCAGGACACATCGGCGGAACAAAGGTGAACCGGCCTTCGAGACGCGAAGCTTCACGAGAGGAGAGTGAGGCATGGCGTTTTCAACGGAGGAGGGCGGCCTGGCGCGCTCGTGCATACGCTTCCAAAGATTCTCGGAGTCGTGCTCGAAGATCACATTGCCTTCCGCGCGCAGGGTGTACCACGAACCTTCGAGCGCCTCACCGTTAAGCTGCTCGGGCGCCCACTGGGCGCGGCCGAGGAACAGGCGCATATCACCGGTCTGCTTGGGATCGCGAAGGAGCTTGGTGATCTGCTTCGAATCAAAGGTCAGGTAGACGTCGCCGTACAGAAATAAGGCTTGCTTGGGAGCCTTCGCGGCGTGAAAGGCCAGCGCGCCGGTGTCCGGATCCACCGGGCCTCCCAGGTAGGCGTCCTCGGTGCTGTTCTTCAAGGTCGGGCTGTCCGGGAAAATCTTGACGAGCTGCAGCGTTGTGGGTTTGTTGATGATCAGCCCCACGACGATATGCTCATCCTGGAGCGGCAGCATCAACACCACGGATTTTTCAAAGACCGGATCGAGAATGTATGTGCGCGCAACCAGAAACAAAAGCTTGTCCGACGGTTTATCCTCCGCCCGGCAGGAACTGCCCGTGGCTCCCGCTATCGCACCGGCAAGAATCAGCAGTGCCACCCAGCTTCGCGCCGCCAGTGGAATTTTTCTTTGCAATGGAACACCGGAGGTGGGTGAGCGTCTTCGCCAAGCTGCGTCCGTCATAACAACTCCAGATCGCCGGATCAGTGCTCCCCCTGGCAATTTCCTCCATACTATCCCAACTGGGAGATTTAAATCCAGCCCTCCCCGGATTTCATGACCGTTAAGGTAGAATTGTAGGACTCCGGCGATCTGCTCGCAGAAGGCGGTCCATGCGGCGTTTGGAAATTATGGTAGGAGCGCTGACCATCAAAAGGAATCGAAACGTTTGTCTGGTCACCTTCGCCCTTTGCAGTTTCTCCTTTCCACCCGCGCTGCTTTCACAAGCTGCCGGCCCTTCTGCAATCCAGCCCGCGGATGACCGAGTGCTGCGCGCCGTCGTTCAACTCGTGGCGGTCGGACCGGGGGGCACGGACCGTACCCGCCAATGCACCGCCACCGGTTTTTTGATTGACGAAGAGGGATACCTGATTACCAACGCTCACGTGGTTGATGATTCGCGGCAA
>JASHTZ010000138.1 GCA_030040295.1 Terriglobia bacterium
ATGGCGCGGAAGTGATGCTGCTTGCCGCCCACCTCTTCCGCCGCGCGCAGCAATTCCGGGAGCGAAAGCGCCTCGCGCGAGTCGGGCTGCACACGGTAACCGTTCCAGGTGGCCGTGCCGTAATGGCGAATCTTGCCATCGGCCGCAGATTTCTCCAGCGCCGCAAAGGCGGCGCGCACCCGACGGTCAAATTCCTGGCGGGTCACGTGCGACATCTGGGTTTCCGGGTTATGCAAGTAGTAAACATCCAGCACTTCGACGCCAAGGTTCCGCCGGCTCACTTCGATTTGATTCTCAAGATACTTTGGCGTCATGACGTGGCAGCCCGCCACGACGTCTTCCGGCCGAAAGAGGCCGGGATCAATCAGCGTGCGCTGGAAATATTCCGAGGGATCGTCGGGTTCGCTGCCGTCGAAATTCAGGAAGCTGCCTTTGGTCGAGATCAGCACTTCGTCACGCTGTACCTTGCCCGCGGAAATGGCTTCCGCCAATGCCTGGCCAACGGCGCGCTCGCTGCGCTGGTGGCGGTAATTCACCGCCGTGTCAATGACATTAATCCCCCCCGCGAGAGCGTCGGCGACTGCCTCGCGATAGAGCGCGTCAAACGCGGCAGTGGGGTCCCCCAGGTAGGTCCCGACGCCGATGGAGGAAAGCCAAAGCCCCTGGAACTCGCGAAAATGGCCGGGCAACTTCGCCTCAAAGCGCCGGCGATAGCGCTCCGTGCCATCGGAGGTGGCGTGTCCGGGTATCAACATCATCGGGGATTCCTTGAATCCTCAATTGACATTAGCACGAAACGGAAAATTGGAAACTCGAAACTGGCCATAGGTGGCGTAAGGACCCGGATTCCCAGTTTCAGATTTCTAATTCCCAGTTTCCAATTTCCAGTTTCCGGTTTCTGTCTTTTCAGTCCAACTGCGCCCTGACGATGAACAGCGGAACGTTGCTTTCGTGGCGAACCTTGGTGATGGTGGCGCCGTGAATGAGGTCGGCAATCAATCGATGCCCGTGCGTGGTCATGGCGATCAGGTCGCAGTGCTCACCCTTCGCGGTTTTCAGGATAGCGCGCGCCGGATCACCGCTTTCGTGGCGCGTCATGACCTTCAATTTATCGCCCTTCAGCTCCGCGCTGACTTTCTTCAAATATTCGCGGTCTTCTTCCATTTCACGCGAGTCGGAAAGGTTCAAATTCTCCTGCCACTGCGCCGCCCATCCGGTGGAAACGTGCAGGAGAAGAATCTCCGCGCCGGTCAGATGGGCCAAATCCTTCACCTTCGGCAGCAGAAATGCGTCAGCCTTGCTGTGATCGAGAGCGACGAGAATTTTCTTGAACATAAGGATTCTCAGGTCTCAGTTTTCAGTCGTCAATTCCTGCTGGCCAAAAATAGCAGATGATAGGTTCTCAATGCATCCAATCTCGAACCAATATCACCAAAAGGTATGCGTTCAGGGCCGCGATCAGCGCAGCGGCGAACCATGCGAGAATCTTCAGCCAGCGTGGGTTGACAAATTCCCCCATCTTGCGCCGGTCGCTGGTGAATTGCACAAGGGGGACAACGGCAAAAGACAGTTGCAGGCTCAGAACTACCTGGCTGAGGATCAGCAAGTTCGCAGTTCCCGCTTGGCCAAAGAAAATAACGGTAAGCACCGCAGGAATGATGGCCATCACGCGTGTGATCAGCCGGCGAAGCCACGGCACCAGGCGCAGGTTAAGAAAACCTTCCATCACGATCTGGCCGGCCAGGGTTCCTGTGAGCGTCGAATTCTGTCCGGAACAGAGCAGTGCGACCGCAAACAGAATGCTCGCCATGCTGGTTCCCAGAAGCGGTGTGAGGGTGTGATAAGCGTCCTGAATCTCCGCCACGTGCGTGAGTCCCGCACGGTAGAACGTTCCGGCCGCCATGATCAAAATCGCCGCATTGATCAGAAAGGCGAAGTTTAAAGCCAGGAACGAGTCCAGAAAGTTAAAGCGCATGGCGGTCCGCACACCTTCCGGAGTGCGGTCGATGGCGCGCGTTTGGACAAGCGACGAATGAAGGTAAAGATTGTGGGGCATCACCGTGGCGCCAAGAATGCTGATGGCGATGTAAAGCATTTCCGGGTTCTTAAGGATTTGCGCGGTGGGAACGATACCCCGGGCAATTTCCGCAATCTCCGGGCGCACCCAGATGATTTCCACCAGATAGCAACCGCCGATAATGCCGATGAGCGAAACCACCACGGCTTCCAGCCAACGAAACCCTTTGTGCTGGAGGTAAAGAATGGCGAGCACGTCAAGTGCGGTCAGGCACACCCCGATCAGCAGCGGAATGTGGAAGAGCAAGTTGAGGGCGATGGCCGAGCCGATGACCTCCGCGAGATCACATGCCGCGATGGCAATTTCGCAGAGCACCCACAGAACAAAGCTGGTTCGTCGCGAATAGTGCGCCTTGCACGCCTGCGCCAGGTCCATCTGCGTGGCGATTCCCAGCCGCGCCGCAAGCGCCTGCACCAGAATCGCCATGAGGTTCGAAATCACCAGTACGGAAATGAGCTGATAGGCAAAGCGCGACCCGCCGGCAATGTCCGTGGCCCAATTGCCGGGGTCCATGTACCCCACGGCCACCAGAAATCCCGGCCCGGAAAACGCCAGAACCTTGCGCCAGAATCCCGCTCCCTGCGGAAGCACAATGCTGCGATGAACCTCCGGCAGAGAAGGAGTTGCTACCGCAGCCGATTCGGGAATGACGGGGGCGTCGTCCATTTGGACAGTATACCGAAAACCCAGCTTGGTTATTGCAGATGAGCCCATCCGCTGGGGCGCTGATTCAGTATGGCGGAAATAAAATCAGATCGAGACCCGTGAATTCATTCGAGCGCGGCGGCAGTTTTTATCGCAATCTAAAGCGGCCACTTCCAATCGCGGATTTCCGGCATATCCTCGCCGAAGCGCGTGATGTATTGCTTGTGCTCGAGCAGTTTGGCGTGCAGGCGTTGCTTGGCGAGCGCGGCCTGATTCCGGAGTTTCGGCACGCGGTCAATCACGTCGCAGGCAAGGTGGAAGCGGTCGAGATCGTTCAGGACGGTCATATCGAACGGCGTGGTGGTGGTGCCTTCCTCCTTGTAACCGCGCACGTGCAGGTTGGCGTGGTTGGTGCGCCGGTAGGTAAGGCGGTGGATCAGCCAGGGGTAGCCGTGAAAGGCGAAGACGATGGGTTTGTCCGTCGTAAAGAGCGAGTCAAAGTCGCGGTCGGAGAGGCCGTGGGGATGTTCGCTCGAGGGTTCGAGAGTCATCAGGTCAACGACGTTGATGACTCGAATCTTGAGATCGGGAATGTCGCGCCGCAGCAGGGCGACCGCAGCGAGGGTTTCAAGCGTGGGGGTGTCGCCCGCGCAGGCCATCACCACGTCGGGTTCCGAGCCTTCGTCATTCGACGCCCAGTTCCAGATGCCGATGCCCGCCGTGCAGTGAGCAATCGCCGCCTCCATGGAGAGCCACTGCAACTCTGGCTGCTTGCCCGCCACGATCACGTTCACGTAATGCCGGCTGCGCAGGCAGTGGTCGGTGACGGAGAGCAGCGTGTTGGCGTCGGGTGGCAGATAGACGCGCACGATATCCGCCTTCTTGTTCACCACGTGGTCGATAAAGCCCGGGTCCTGGTGGCTGAATCCGTTGTGGTCCTGCCGCCAGACCAGCGAAGTGAGCAGATAGTTCAGCGAAGCAATGGGCCGCCGCCAGGGAATCTGCCGCGTCACCTTCAGCCACTTGGCGTGCTGATTGAACATGGAATCGATAAGGTGGATGAAGGCCTCATAGCAGGAGAAGAAGCCGTGCCGCCCGGTGAGCAGATAACCTTCCAGCCAGCCCTGGCACATATGTTCGCTCAGAACTTCCATCACCCGGCCGTCCGGAGCCAGGTGGTCGTCGGTGGGAAGAATTTCCGCCGTGAAATCACGATTGGTGACGTCGAAAAGGTCGCCCAGGCGATTGGAGGCTGTCTCATCCGGCCCCACGACGCGGAAGTTGCGGCTCTCGATGTTCAATTTCATCACATCGCGCAGAAATTTGCCCATCACGCGCGTGCTCTCGGCTTCCACGGTGCCGGGCTTGGGAACGTCCACGGCATATTCGCGAAAGTCCGGCATCACCAGGTCGCGCAGCAGCAGTCCGCCGTTAGCATGAGGATTGGCGCCCATGCGGCGGGTGCCTTTGGGCGCCAGCTCGGCGAATTCATGCAGCAGTTTGCCGTTGGCGTCAAAAAGCTCCTCGGGCTTGTAGCTTTTCATCCAATCTTCCAGCATCCGCACCCGCTCGGGATGTGTGGCCAGGTCGGCCAGCGGCACCTGGTGCGAGCGGAAGGAGCCCTCCACGGGCTTGCCGTCCACCATCTTGGGCCCGGTCCAGCCCTTGGGCGTTTCAAGAATGATCATCGGCCAGCGCGGGCGCTTGCGGAAGCCCTGCGTGCGCGCCTCTTTCTGAATCGACTCGATCTCCGCGAGCGCGGTCTCGAGAGTTGCGGCCATCATCTGGTGCACTGACTCAGGCTCGTGACCTTGCACAAAATACGGTCTGTAGCCGTAACCCGTGAAGAGGTTGATCAATTCTTCCTTGCCGATGCGCGCCAGAAGCGTGGGATTGGCAATCTTGTAGCCATTCAGGTGCAGAATGGGCAGCACGGCGCCATCGCGCGCCGGATTCAGGAATTTATTGGAGTGCCAGCTCGCCGCCAGCGGTCCGGTTTCCGCCTCGCCGCAGCCCACCACGCAGGCCACAACCAAGTCGGGATTGTCAAACGCCGCGCCGTAGGCGTGCGCAATGGAATAGCCCAATTCCCCGCCCTCATGGATCGAGCCTGGCGTCTCCGGCGCCACGTGGCTGGGAATTCCGCCTGGAAATGAGAATTGCTTGAAGAGCCGCTGCATGCCTGCTGCGCTCTGCGGGATGTTCGGATAGACCTCGCTGTACGTCCCTTCCAGATAAGTGTTCGCCACCAGGCCTGGGCCTCCATGCCCGGGGCCGGTGATGTAAATCATGTTCAGGTCGTGCTTCTTGATCATCCGGTTCAGGTGAACATAAATAAAATTCAGGCCCGGAGTGGTTCCCCAATGGCCCAGCAGGCGCGGCTTGATGTGGTCGAGGCGGAGCGGTTCCTTGAGCAGCGGATTTTCCATCAAGTAGATTTGCCCCACCGAGAGGTAATTTGCCGCTCTCCAGTAGGCGTCCATGCGGCGGACTTCTTCCGCCGAGAGCGTGATTTTGGGAAGAGGCGAAGAAGTATAGTGACGAGTCGATTTTGCCACAGCAGCCTCCAGATTGCAGTGCACCGAGAGCTTCCGCCCAGCTCGTATATCTTACCAGCATCTTACTTGCACCCGCGACGACATGTCAGGCCATCCAGTCACTCGCTGACCCAATGTTCCCCTTCGTGTATAATCGAGGAGCGGTCCGGGCATCTAGGACGATGCACACGCGTTTACGTCGCCATGGCGATTGAGTCTACATCTCTGCTCACACAGATAAGACGAAGGACAAAACTATCTCAGGCCCAGCTCGCTCATTTGCTTAATACGTCTCTCGTTTCCGTAAACAAATGGGAGCGCGGTGCGGCTCAACCCAGCCCTCAACAGGCCCAACATATCGTCGCTCTCCATCGCCAGCTTCTAGGCGCTGGCGAAGCAGACCAAACCCGTCCGGCTCCTGCTGATGCATTTGAGTCCCGTGGCAGCCGCAAACGGCACCCGGGCCAGGGCGTGTTGGGGTCTACGCTCGCCCGTGTGTCACTGTCAGCTGCCACATATGCCCCAGTCTTTAAGCGTCTCGTGCAGACAGGCACGTTGGGTCTGCGTGGCCACAACGAACTGGACGAGTTACTGCGGTCACATAGCGAGCCGGCGAAGACCGCAAATAACCCGCCCGAAGTGGGCATGTCAGGAGGGAAGAATACTTACACTTATGATGCCCATACTTACCACACAAAGGTTCCTCCACAAGCGATTGCGGAGATTATCGACCACTATTTGCACTCCAAAGGGCTCGTCCTTGATCCGTTCGCTGGAAGCGGTATGACAGGCGTTGCAGCGAGTGTTCTGGGGCACGATTCAATCCTGGTCGACCTATCTCCGGCAGCGACGTTTATAGCGAACAGGTTCACCGCTCAGGTGGACCCAAACGCATTCGAGGCGGGCGTCGAGGCGGTACTATCCGCCTTGGACTGGCTCCGCAAAAAGCTTTACACGACGGTGTGCCGTGAGTGCGGTAAGGAAACCGAGATCAGATATACTGTATGGTCCTACAAAGTTCTATGCACTCACTGCTTCCATGAGTTCTTGCTCTGGGACGTGTGCCGAAGTTACGGGCGAACGGTGCGGGAACATAAAATTCTAACGGAGTTTCCGTGTCCGGCATGTGGAGCCGAACTCAAGAAGTCGCGTCTCACCCGTACAGTTGCCGAGCCGGTTGAGGTTGGATACAAGTGCTGTGGATCGAGGCAGCAGGAGGTCACTCGACCGTTGGGGGATTGCGACCTTCAGATCATAAAGGAACTTGAACTAACCCGACCGTTTGCGGAGGGATTTTACCCAACCGATCCTCTCCCGGACGGCGTCAATTTGCGTCAGCCGAAGAAGCATGGATTGGACCAGCTAGACAAATTCTATACTCCACGCAATCTAACAGCAATGAGCCACATCTGGCGCGCCATCCATAGGGTCGAGGCACTCGACGTTGCAGCACACCTCGCCTATGTTTTTACCTCCCTGTATCAACGGGTAACCCGCCTCTCTGAGTTTCGCTTCTGGGGCGGCAGCGGAAACACTGCGAATTTTAACGTACCTTTCATTTTCGATGAGCCAAATGTGTTCTTGACTTTCGAGCGGAAGGCCCGCACGATTCAGGACCACCTTGCCACGACGGGGCGGAAGTACAGAGGTAAGGTGCTTACTGTCGTGGGGACTGCTACATCCTTGGGCTGCCTTCCAGATAACTCAGTCGATCTGGTATTCACGGATCCCCCTTTCGGTGCGAACATAAACTACAGCGAGATGAATTTTCTTTGGGAGGGGTGGCTCGACGCGCATACCGACCAGACAGACGAGGCCATCATCAATCACTTTCAGGGCAAGGGCCTATTTGAGTACCAGAACCTCATGACAAGGAGCCTAAAGGAATCCTTCCGGGTTTTGCGTCCTGGACGGTGGCTCATCCTTGTGTTTATGAACTCATCGGGCGCCGTCTGGTCGGCACTCAGGAATGCGGTGCTTGACGCCGGATTCGTGATAAAAAAGGTAGACTCGCTGGATAAGCAGCATGCCACATTCAAGCAGTTCGTAAGCGCGAACACAGCAGGGCTAGACCTTGTGTTGCACTGCTTGAAACCTGGGACAAATGACACACCTCTCTCCAGTAGAAATGTCGACACGCAGGACGAACTCACGAGCTTCTTGAACGAGAGGCAGACCCAACTGCCGACCAACGTTTTTCTGCACGTTGATCGAGCCGAAGAAATAGATTTTCGAAAACTATACGGCGACTGGACCGCTCAGTGTCTTGCAAGAGGAACGCAGGTCATTGACTTCGCTGAGTTCCGTCGCGTTGCGCTCGACTTGCTCAATGAACCCTCACAAGAGTAGGGGAATACCTAAGGCAAAGACCTTACCGGCTTTTACCAGAGACCAGCGTGATACTGCCCACGCGCTGCTCGCAACCCGTGTCGCGTTTATGATGGGCCGGAAGCTGGAGGAAGGTGACTGGTCCTCGGTTTATTGCCAAGCCAAGGGAATTCCCGAGCGCAAGTGGAGCAACTTGAACATCGACGTTATGTATCAGGGGTTAGGTGTCGAGCACAAGATGCTCGGTCAACCATCCGACGTTCCCCATGAGAAAGTTTGCGGAACGCGTCTGATGCACCCTGCAGCGACCCGCTCCATACGTGTTCCGCCAACGACCGAGAGGCCTAACAAGGCGATGAAAGACGTGCTCACACAGTATGCGAAACTACTTGAGGCTCGGCGGACAAAGCTTAAGGAAGATGCCCCGGGTAAGGAGCCCGATCTCAGGACCGGATGGCTGCTGTGGCAGACCAGTCTGAGGGAGTTCTTATATTTCGAGGAGGAGGCGATTGCGCCTGACCCCTCAGACTATTTC
>JASHTZ010000139.1 GCA_030040295.1 Terriglobia bacterium
GAAGGCAGTCGCCGTTTAGCCGGTCGTTCTGCGACCGCTGCTGAGGACTCTGGTTGATGCCAGATAACGGGAGACACATTCGGGTCACGCCTGGGCGAAAATCCCCATCCAAAGTCCTTTGCCGGCCGGCAGCGGGCGGTGTGCCTGATAGGTCGGTCGGAATCGGCGTTCTTCAAGCGTGTTGCACAGCCTCGTCCTGTCAATTAACGAGAAGTGTGACCTTAGATTCTGAATGGAGGGAAACCGGCTTGGACCTACGGGTTCTTCGGTTCCACTCGGCAGTTGAACAATGGCAGAAAGTGCCCCTCCAGGAGCAACCAGAGATAAGGCGTTTTCGAGACAGCGACCCACGCCGGCGTGTTCGAAGACCAAGGCCGCGTGAACCAATTGCACCGGGGGTAAATGCACCACGATTTCGGCTAGATCGGCACAATAAAGCTCCAGGCCCAACAGGCGCGAGTAGCGCTCCCGCACTATATTCAGGTAGAGGGGGTTCACATCCAGGCCCACAACGCGTTTGGTAACACCGGCGTCTATGCGGGCAAGTCCATTCCCGCCGGCGATTCCAAGAACCGCCACGGACTCTGGGCAGCGGGATGCCAGGGCTTCGGCGAAGAGATCCGATAGAGCGCCTAACTGTTGAACTTCGGCCGAATTCATGTGCCCTTCGTAATCCTCAAGAGACACACTCAGCCACGGATTTGCCATCCTTGAATGCTATGACGGAGAGTCAATGGTCGCAATCGGGAACAGATCGCCGGCAATCCGGAAGCAATCTGCATAGGCGCCAAGTCAGCCTCGGGGGACCCGGATGCGGCCTCGCATACTTACCTCTCAAGAAGTCCAGGATTCAACTTGCGGATTATGCGGGCAGGCTTGCGCCTTGCGCCGATGGGGAAGGGTAGCCCTCGCTGGCGCTTACCGCTACCAGCAGCGCAGCGTTGCAACCTTTCCATTCCACCGGTCGCGCCAGCAGTCCCAGGGAAATTGTGCGTCCGTCCTTCGCCCACTGGCGCGAGGTGATGGGTCCGCTCAGCGCGTTGGCGCCGGAATCTCCATTGCCAACCTTCGGGACGATGCTAAAGAGGTCGCTGACGCGCATTTTGGAGAGCTCTTCGCGGGATGAGCCGTGCAGGTTTACGGCGGCATTGTTGAATTCCAGAAGGGCCAGGGTATCCAGATCGTATACCCACGCCGGAACGCGATTGGCCTGCATCATTTCGAGCAGCCGGTCGAGCAGCTCCCGCTCGCGCGTCTCGGCTCCTTCCCGCAAGGCTTTTTCAATCTTCAAATCATCCGACGTTTTCATGAGTTCAACCGAATGGTCCACCACTCGGTCTTGCAACGCGCGATTCAGCCTTTGGATTTCCTGTTCCTTCTCCTTGCGTTCGGTAATGTCTGTGCAGATCCCGCAGAGCGCGTAAACTTCCTGGTTCTCATTAATCAACGGAACGCGCGCTGAGAGGTAACTGCGCACTCCGTTTTTCTGACGGATCACTTCTTCGAATTCCAGGGCTTTTTTCGATTTGAAAGCCAGCGCGTCATGCTCAGCAAGCTGGCGCGCCGTTTCCGTTGGGAAAAGCTCCCGGTCGGTCTTCCCCAAAACTTGCTCGCGTTTGACCTGAAAGCGCTCCTCAAATCTGCGATTCACCAAGGTGTAGCGGCCTTCAGGGTCCTTCACGAAAATTGCGGAGGGCGAACCGTCCAGAATGGCCGCCAGCCGCGACTGCCCCTGGCGGATTTTTTCTTCTGCCAGCTTGCGCTCCGTCAGGTCGCGCGCCACCTCCGCAAAGCCCATCAGCGCGCCCTGCTCGTCGCGCATGGCGCTGGCGATGGCGTTCGCCCAGAAGCGCGAACCATCCTTGCGCACGCGCCATCCTTCGTTCTCCGCGCTGCCCCTTTCGGCGGCTTTCTTCAAAAGCGATTCGGGGACGCCCACCTTCCGGTCATCCTCCGCGAAAAATACCGAGTAGGGTTGGCCGATGATTTCACTCGCTGGATATCCCTTGATGATGGCTGCCCCTTCGTTCCAGTTGGCGACGAGGCCTTCGGGGTCAACCATGAAAAAAGCATAGTCCTTTATGCTTGAAATCATTGACCGCAGCCGCTCCTCGCTGGCATGCAGAGCTGCTTCCGCGCGCCGGCGTTCGAACAGGTCCTGCTTAAAGACATAATAGGTCGAGAAGAGCAGAACCAGGCTGAGGAGGGCCAGAATGGCTCCGCCCGCGATTGCTTCCGTCAAATTCAGCCGCCAGGCGGCGTCACGCGTCGCCAGGAGCTGATTCTCCTGCAAGCGCATCAGCCGGAAAGTGTTGCGAAGAGTCGCCATCACCTGCTGGTCTTCGTTAAGCAGCTTTGCCTGCTCCACCGCCGGCGTGGAGGGGGACTTCGCTGCATTCACGGCCTGCTGCATCAATTCCAGTTCGCGCGCGACTAACTTTTTGATCTGGAATACCTTCTGTTGCTGGCTGGGATTGTCCAGGGTGTGCAAGCGGAGGCGGTCGATGACTCCGGGAATGCGCCCGCGCACCAGTTCGTAGGGGCTGAGGAAAGAGGGATCGCGAGTGAGCAGATAACCGCGCACGGAGGTTTCTGCGTCATCCAGGCCGGTGCGGGCTCCTTCGATCGATTCAATGACAAGGTGCGTGTGAATTACCAGGTCGCTGGTTCTTACAAACCCTAAAATGAGCTCGTAAGTGATCATTCCCAGACCGCACAGAATCACTCCGGCGATTGCCAGGCCCAATTGAACCCTTCTCTCAATTGGCCACTTCATTCCGGCCTCCCGGTCCCAATGCCCCTGCGCCCGGACTCCGGACAAGCCCCACGCTTTAACTGCGGAGGGAATCCCCGGAAACCAAATATTGAGTCTCTTCTCGGTGCCCTTAGGGCATTCGACGGCATCCCGTTCGGCGCGGGATTTCGGACATTTTGACCCACCCATATTACGCTGATATCTTTAAGGAATAAAGCCCATTGCGTTGGTTCCAGGAGGGTAAGAGAAGTTGAGAGGGATTGCGGCATTTCGTGTAAGCCTCCCGATTCGATTTGAGTCAGGATGGGTGACAAACTTCCCTCCTCGCGCGCCCTGTTACCGACCTACTTAGTCTGTGGACAATTCACTGCGTATCTTGAGTTTCAGTATTATTATGACTGCTTGGGTGTGCGAGTAATTCTAATCTGTTGGGAGATCCCCCGGCTGTGCCGGGGTGGCAGCCTGAGTTCTACAGTTCCGGGAGTCGGCAAGTCGTGGGGATTTGTCGTTTCGAATGGACCCCTCACCCCAACTCCCCTCCCCCTCTTCCCTCTCCCCGGGGAGAGGGAAGAGGGGAGAAGGGGTGATCGGGTGAGGGGTTTCTTGGCGGTGGCGATCAGGCCCCTTTGAGGGGCCAGCCAGCACAAAGGTCTCCGGCTTTGCCGGAGGATGATTACTTCCCAGTGTGGGTAGGCGGAAATTGATCCACGAAATTCTTCCAGTGGGGATACTGGCTTGTAATTGTTCAATCCTGGGGGATGAGACTGCTCACGAAGCCGTAGTGATCGACCCCGGCGACGACATTGAGCAAGTCAAAAAGGTTCTCGCCCATTATGATTTGCGGGTGAAATATATAATTGCCACTCATGCCCACATCGATCATGTGGGGGGAATTGAGAAACTCAAGAAGGCCACGGGCGCGGCCGTACTAATGCATCGGAATGATCTGCCACTCTACCAGGACCTCGCGATGCAGGCCGATTGGCTGGGTGTTGATCCGCCGAGTGTGACGGAAGTGGACCAATTCCTGAAAGAGGGCGATTCACTTCGCTGGGGTGGGATGAGTTTGGAGGTCCTGCACACGCCGGGACACTCTCCGGGCAGCTTGTCGCTTCACCTGCCGGGAGAAAATCAGCGGATTCTAAGTGGCGATACGCTGTTTCAGGGGAGCATCGGCCGCACGGACCTGTGGGGCGGTTCCTGGGACGAGATCTTGCGATCGATTCATAATCGGCTGCTCATCTTTCCCGATCAAACGCCAGTTTTTCCCGGGCACGGTCCGCCCACCACGATCGGAGAGGAAAGGGAAACCAATCCCTTTCTTCGTCTGAAGCGTGACTGATCGTCGGGACTCTTTGGCTCGTGCTTTCAGGGGGCATTCCATGCGTTTGGATAATCGCACAAGATTCGGCGTCAAGAAGATTCATCGCGGTTCGCAGGTGGTCTTCGGGGAGCGCGCCCATTTGCTGGAGGTCCTACGCTCGGTCCAGGCCGCCCAACTTCCCCGCACGCGCAAGTTGGCGGAAATCCGCCAGCTCAAGCGCATGATCGTGGCGCGCACAAAAGACTTGAATCAGTTCAGTCCCGCCTGGGACACAAAGTTCAAGCAGGTCCGGAATCCGCAAACTACCGGCCGAAAGCTTTTAAAGATCGGCGTCGCTCTTCATCCCGACGACTATCTGCTTGCCCGCGCCTTGACCGAACACGCCGATGCACCGCCCGAGTTGTTGGAAACCCTGGCCGCGCACCCTTACGCTGCGGTGCGCGAGAATGTAGCTCGCCACCCGCACACTCCCTCCGCAGTTCTGCAAGCGATGGCAGACGATACTCGCGAGCCTTTGTGGTTCCTGGTGGCCTGCAATCCCTCCACGCCTGCCGGTCTACGCGACCGCCTGCGCGAGCGCATGAAGCAAAGTCCCCGGCCTGCGGGGTGAGTTTGGAAACTCGAAATCCGAGACTGGAAATTGGCTCCCGAAGCCTGTGAACCTCGCCACCCGCCTGCCGAAACCCTCAGGATCGCCTTGCGCTCAGCAATCACCAATGGCCAAATCACCAAATGACCAAATCGAGAAATGGCCTGATTCTTAATTGGCCGGATTGGCTCTTTACAGGGTCCACATTCTAGTCTAAATTGGACTGGTATACGGACCATAGGAGTTGGGAAGCCATGCTCGTCACACTCGATGCAAATTTGCGGAAGCCGCTCTATTTGCAGATTCGCGACCAGATTCGCGGGCGAATCATGAGCGGCGGACTGAAGTCCGGTGACCGTCTTGACCCCAGCCGCGAATTGGCGCATCAATTGGGAGTTCATCGCACCACGGTGGGCAACGCCTATGCGGA
>JASHTZ010000020.1 GCA_030040295.1 Terriglobia bacterium
ATGAAGTTATGGTTTGCTCTTAAATTAGGCAAACCATCGTGCCGGCGCATTCTGTCCGCCACGCCGGTAGAGCAGTCGGCGGACGTGCGGACGACCTTGCCGGTCTTCAGAAGTGGGTGTTCGACTCCTCGTCGTAGATGTGGACCCTCGCCTACACCTTGCAAACCGGGCTGGAGCTCCGAACCGCGCAGTTTGAGGAGGTCCTTCGCGGTGTTTCATTCACACTGGGGAGTGAGATGGGCCCCAGATTGTTTTAAAGATCTTTCTCTGGACTTAGCACTATTTCCAAATTTCCAAAGCCGACCCGAAACGGGCCCGCTTTTTTCGTTTCATAACCCGCCTAACCTTTGCCAGGGGCCGATGACTTCTTACCTACCAGATGTATTTCTTACATTAATTTGTCAGGTGTTTAGACTATGCGTCATCCATTCCATACCGGACATTCCCAAGATTTCCTGAGGATGAATCGATGTGTCAGCCCTTCATTCTGACTACATAATCAGTTGTGTTTATGCCACAACGAAGTGATAACTCCAGTTTTTTCAATACAAATACTCCCCAATTGCCCGTATATCTCCAAAAAGAGAGTTCGCGAAGCTCGAACCGGGCAAGCCGAGTTCAGCTTTCAAAGCACCAACCCGACTACACCAAGATGTTCGGCACGTCATTTGCGCAGGGATTCCTATCAACAACTGTTGCTTCTGACTCGCACACAGGGGCAGCCGTGATCTGACGGATCGTAATTGGACTTCCCACGGGGCGTACGTTAGGCGTGTTTCCTGAGGCGCTCGCCACATCAATTGGGGAGCCGCACGAGAGAGCTCCTCACAAAATGCAAATCGGCCTGGGGCTTACCCGTCCCCCGAGTTTTCGCCGAGGGATTGGTGTCGTCAAACGGTAGGGCTTCCATCCGCAGTAACAGTCTCTCCATTGCGGGTGAATACGGACCTCCCCGCCCGGGTTCCCATTTCAATGGCGCCGAGGAGGAAAGTCATGCCCGGAACGATCTATTGTGAACCCTTTCGCGAAAGCTCGTGTACTGCACGCACAAAGAAACTACGCATTTTAGTCATTTTCTTCGCCCTTATCTTGGCCACCACATTGGGGGGACGCGCTTCCTCGACGTCAGAGGGACGCACGTCCTCGCCGTCGGATGGAGACATGGCCTCACTGCCGGTCATCACCAGCGCGACTTCCGCGAGCGGTTCCGTGGGGACGGCGTTTTCCTATCAGATTACGGCATCGAATTCGCCATGGAGGTACGGGTCAACGAGCTTGCCTGCAGGTATTACATTGAACACTCGAACGGGCTTAATATCCGGAACCCCCACAGCCGCCGGAACATACGATATTACGGTCGAGGCAACGAACCGGCGCGGAACCGGCACCGCCACTTTGACGGCCACAATTTCTGGATCAGCACCTGTTATCAACAGCGCCGCCACGGCTAGCGGAACGGAGGGAAGTGCCTTTTCATATCAAATCACCGCCACCAACTCACCCACAAGTTTCGGAGCGACGGGGTTGCCGTCAGGATTATCCGTCAACAGCAGCACGGGATTGATTTCCGGAACTCCATCAGCAACTGGAACTTCATCAGTAACGTTGAGCGCGACCAACAGCAGCGGCATGGGCAGCGGACCCTTGAGCGTTACGATCGTGGGGTCGGCTCCCGCGATCACCAGCTCGACGACGGCGAGCGGGACAGCCAACTCTTCGTTTACATATCAAATCACTGCCACCAACTCCCCTACAAGTTTTGGGGCGACGGGATTGCCGGCGGGACTCTCGGTCAATAGCGCCAGTGGCCTCATCTCAGGAACGCCAACGGGGGCGGGCACCTCGTCAATCTCATTGAGTGCAAGCAATAGCGCCGGGACGGGAAAGGCAACGTTGGCGCTGATCATCAACGCAGCTTCATCCACGTCGGCAGCCGTTGTCACTCCTTCTACCTTGTCTTTTGGAAATCAACCAACCGATACCACCAGTACGGCTCAAGTCGCAACATTAAGTAATTCCAGCAGCACAGCCTTGACTATTTCCGGCATAAGCTTCACAGGAACAAACGCCAGTGACTTCGCCGAAACCACTACTTGCGGAGCAACTCTGGCAGCGGGAGCATCCTGCACAATCGCAATTCTCTTCACGCCTGCGGCGTCTGGGACGTGTGTTGCGACGCTCAATATCTCAATCAACTCGGGCAGCAGCTCCCAGACGGTCGCCCTTTCGGGATCCGGAGCACATGACGTAATCCTCTCATGGACGGGAAGCACGACCTATGGGGTCGTTGGCTACAATGTTTACCGCGGGACGGCCTCCGGAGGCGAAAGTTCAACACCCCTAAATTCCTCTCCTGTTTCGGGACTCACCTATGTTGACTCAAATGTCCAAGCGGGGCAGGAATACTTCTACTACATAACCGCAGTTGTCTCGGGTGAAACCACCCAGAGCCCGCCTTCGAACGAAGCTTCCGCCGAAGTACCTTAGCAATGGGCGATGCCGGACTAACAAAGGATTCAACAATAGGGTGACAGCGCGAGCAGCGGCACGGGCATCTTTCCCGCCGCGCGGGGAGTGTCCTGACGCAACCTTTCTTTGATGGAGGGGTTCATATAAAAAGGAGGCCTCCTGGGGACGCGCCGCGTGATTTGTGGCTGTCGATGGTATCGAGAGACTCTTTGGCGGGAACTGGGCTGGCGTGAATGGTAGTAATATAGAAGGCAGAGGAGCCGCCCGGGCGAAGGATTTAGAGGGGGCGGGTGAACAGGTTGGCGATGCATAGCGTGCTCACAAGTCGCTTCAAGATCCTGACAGCGCCGCTCCTTGTGGGAATGGCGGCGATTCTCTTCTCCGCCCCGCTTTCCGCAGACCAGTTGCCCGGTGAGGCGCTCAACACTTTCCCTGCTGACACACTTCAAGTGGCCTTCACCAGCCTTGTGGACCTGCGCTCGCTCGCCAATTATCAGCAAATCCAGCAGCGAATTTTGAGCCGCCAAATGCACGCCTTCGAGGAATTCCTGCGTCCCATGGGTATTGACCCTGACAAGGATATCGATGAGGTGATGCTGGGATGGCGAGGGGAGCTTATGGGGCCATCCGGATATTTGGGGTTGGCGGGGGGGCGTTTTCAGCCCGACCTCATCCAAAAGTATTTTCAGCAGACCGGCCTTCCCGCACGCCAATATGGTGGCCTAAACCTTTACGCATTCGGATCCGGCACTGACCCCGACGATTTGTTTTTCGCTTTCTTCGACAACACCCTCGCGGCGTTCGGGAGATTAACGGATCTGAAAGCGATGATCGATGCGCGACAAGGCTTGGCGAACGCGCTCAACTCAAACAACGATTACGTCGGCTGGCAGAATGAGCTGGATGGCACCGCGCCGGAGTGGGGCATTCTCAACGGAAAATCCGCAGCCAACCTGGCGGGCCTGTGGATGGCTCCCGCCGGGTCGAAGCTGGTTGACTTGAACTCATTGTCTCGCACCGTGCGCGCACTCCTCTACAGCGTTCAATGGGATACAGGATTTTCAACAAGACTTACCATGGTGTGCGACAAGCCGGAAACCGCGTCGGGCTTTGCCGGGCTGATCACACTCCTGCAGCAAGCTGCCCAAAGACCTTCCGCAGGCGGTTCCTCACTTCCTCCCATCCTGCAAAGTATTCAGACACATGTCGACGGTGCCCGGTTGGAATTGGATGCTTCCGGGCCGCCGGAATTACTCGACCAGATTTTGCCGCGCGGCGGTAACTAGGGACCTCAATCCTCAGGCCTTTTGCGGATATCTGTCGAGCAACTCCACAAGCTCATGGGCACCCAAAGCCTCAGCGGCGCGGGCGTGTTTCCAGGCACGGTCGTAATCACCTCGAACAGCGTAAATGCGGCCAATGCTCAAGTGCGGGGCAGAACTTGCGGGATTCAGTTCAATGGATTTTTGGAAATACTGAAGGGCCTGCTCGGTAGCGCCTTGGAAATGATACAAGGTCCCCAGGGCAAAATAAGCGTTCTCATTGTTTGGATCTTTGGCCAGGATGGCCTGCTGCTCGGCCACTGCCTGATCAACATCGTGGTTGAGTGAAGGCTGAATGACGTCGTCGCGCCAGAAGCGGTCAGGCATACGAGGATTCCAATGCGATTGCGGCAGGCAATAACAGTGGCCGGTGAGATCAGCTTGGGATGAAAGCCTTGATCTCGTTTTCCACTTGTTCCGGAGTCAGCTTTTCTCCCTCGTTCATCCGGCTCAGAATATGTTCAATCAATTCCTTCGCCTGGTCTTTGCGATATGCACGGATAAAACCGTCATAGAAATGCTCGCCCGCCATGGCACGGCTGATTTCGGTCTCCTTGTTGTGATCCTGTAATTCCGTGAAGTAGACCACGCGATACTTTCCCGTGTAAGTTGTCTCGCGGTAAATCTCAAACATGATCTTGTCGGATTCAAATGGCATCGAAACCTCGGGACTCGGGACCGGGCGGTGTGAAAACCCTATAAAGCCGCCCCGCGATGACTCAGTATTTGCTCGTTACGCTCGCGGCCCTCGTCCTGCATAAACATGAATACCAGAGGTGGTGATGGGCGTCAATCGTTAGCTTCCGCTCAGGGAAATATCTCAAAGGCCTCAACGTTGCGGGGGCGGAAAACCGAAAAACCCCGGCGATCCGTTGTAAAAACTTTGAAAATCCTGTGCCGCTCTGCTAAGACCACCAACGACGCATCGGCAAAATCCATCGGTAGATCAGTGTATTGTTCCATAAGAAGCTGGATTCTTTCCAAGTCGCCCCTGGCGATGTCTTCCACCCGAACGACATCACTCAAAACAAAATCCCATAGCATTTTCCGGCTCATTGGCCGGTCGATAAAATGAAAAGCCTCTGTGACCACCGGCCAGCTCGTAACCAGACGCCCTCGAAACTCGGCGAGCGCTGCACGGCAGCGGCCGTGGTATTCATCTGATCGGTCGAATAGAGCGATTAGCGGGCCGGTATCACAAAGTGCCCGCACGACGTTTGGCAAGGAGAATCTCTTTCAATAACCGGCTATGGTTGCGAGCACGGTCGCGTTTTGGCGCCGGGGGCTCGAGCATCGGGTAGAGACGCGAGTACACTTCCCATGCCGTAGGCCGGGAATTACCGCCCTCAGCTTTCCACGCACTACGCAAAGCTTCCTTGATAACTGCTGACTTTGTGGCCTTACGTCGTCGTGTCAACGCCCGAAGGACTCGGCCGGTTTCCGCATCCAATCTGACAGTTACCGATTCACCCATGTCTTACAGTGTAAGACATGAATCAGAAGGAGTCAACCTCGGCGGGAGGTGCGGAAGCCGATGTTCCGGCACGCTTGGGAACAGCTTGGGCAAGAACGGAAATTAATCTTCTCGCCTGATGGCATTAATCCCCACCGGAGTCTCGATCTCGTACGGAGCCGGGGGCGGGCTGGGTGGCAGGGCATCCAATTCGGCGCGCAGCTTGGCTT
>JASHTZ010000140.1 GCA_030040295.1 Terriglobia bacterium
GGATCCTTCAGTGAGGAGATCACAATGCCCAGCGCCCTGCGGCGCGAGGCGGAGAGGATTCCAAAAAGGTCGGGTCAGGCCAGCAACGGAAGATGGATTCGCAAATTTCGCATGGTTACTTCCGCTTCCAACGCACTCCCGCTTTCGTATCTTCCAGTATAACACCTGCCTTCTGCAAATTTGCCCGAATCTCGTCCGAGCGCGCGTAGTTGCCCGCGCGGCGGGCGGCGGCACGCTCCGCGATCAATTTTTCGATCTCCTCATCGGCGAGCGTGTCCCCGGGTGCGTAACTTGCCGCCGCATTCGTGTCCACCCCCGCTTCCTGCGGCTTGACAAAGCCCAGCTTCACCAGCTTCGCGTGGTCGTCATCCTCGATGACCGCGAAAATCCGGTCGAAACGCTGTAAGGTGTCAAGAAATGCCGGGCAGTCTCCGGCGTGGAACTCACCATGATCCATGGCGGTGTTGCCGTCACGCACCATGTCAAAGACCGCGCCCAGCGCTCCCGCCGTGTTGAGGTTATCATCCATCGCTTCCGCGAATTTCTGCGTGGCTTCGCGAGCGGTGTTTTGCAGGGCCGGAGTTTCACCTTCGGGAAATTTCTCCTTCGTCAGGCGGAACCGGAAATTTCTCAAGCGGTCGATGGATTGCTGCGCCTGATGCAGGCCGTCGAAGGTGAAATTCAGCGGCTTGCGGTGTGGCACGGAGGTCAACAAGTACCGGATCGAGGAGGGCTTGAAGCCTTTGTGAATCAGGTCGCGCAGCGTATAAAAATTGCCGAGCGATTTCGACATCTTCTCGCCATTCACAATCAAATGCTCGGCGTGCATCCAGACATTGACGAAGGGCTTGCCGGTGGCCGCCTCGCTTTGCGCGATTTCGTTCTCGTGATGGGGAAAAATCAGATCGCTGCCGCCCGAGTGAATGTCAAAAGTCTCGCCCAGATATTTCATCGACATGGCGGAGCACTCAATGTGCCAGCCGGGGCGGCCGGGGCCAAAGGGCGCGTCCCAAAAAGGCTCGCCCTCCTTCGCCGCTTTCCAGAGCACGAAGTCGCGGGCGTTCTCCTTGTCATATTTGTCGGAGTCCACGCGCGCGCCCGCCATGATGCCGGAGAAATCCACATGCGTCAATTTTCCGTAAGGGGCGAACGCGGCCACTTTGTAATAAACCGAGCCTTCACTCCCGTAAGCGAAGCCGCGGTCAACGAGCGCCTGGATAAGTTTCACCATCTCCGGAATGTGGTCCGTGGCGCGAACCAGGAATTCCGGCTGCTCCAGGTTCAGAAGCTGGCGATCCACCAGGAAGGCCTCGATAAACTTGTCGGTATAAGCGCGCAGCGGCATGCCCGCAGCCTGCGAATTGCGGATGGTGTTGTCATCAACGTCCGTCACATTAATGACGTGACGAAGCTCGTACCCCGAATACTTGAGATAACGGCGCAACACATCCTGAAACAGGAAGGTGCGGTAGTTTCCAATGTGCGCATAGTCGTACACTGTGGGCCCGCAGCCGTACATGCGAACGGTGTTACCCACAAGGGGCTTGAATTCTTCAAGCTGACGGGTAAGCGTGTTGTAGACTCGCAAGGGCATCTATTTCATCCTGGGGTGAAACCAGCAATTCTAGGTGGCCGCTCAACACCAAGTCAAGAAAAGAGCAGCGAAGGAAGTTGACCATCTTCCTGCTGTAGCGGCGGTCTATCCACCGCCGCTACAGGAATCTAGTGGAGACTCAAGGCTTTTCAAATCCTTTTGCGCCGGAGAGCTGTTGGATGTATAGTGACCATACAATTTCCAAACCAAGGTCCCATGTAGTCGGAGCCCCTCGGCACGAATTCCATTTAGGGAGGATGCGATATGAAAACTCCACGGAAAAGTGCTGTAAAGGTCCTAGTCGGGCTCGCTTTCGCGGCCCTGTTTGTTCCTCCCATTCTCACCTCCGGCGGACAGGGCAAAGTTGCGAAAGATCCCGGAGTGCGAGGAGGCTCGCCCGGGGCCGGTGGTCCCTTAAATAACCTCACTGCCGATGAAACCGCCTTTTTCCAGGACGGGGCAAATCGATTTGCCGAGGTCGAGGTGGTGGCAGGCGGCGCCAACAATGGATTGGGGCCGCGCTTCAACTCCAACCAATGCCTGTCGTGCCATGCGCAGCCGGCTCCCGGCGGTTCGAGCCTGGCGCAGAATCCCTTAATCGCCGTCGCCACGCTGAGCGGCGCGAAAAACGTAGTGCCCTGGTTCATCACCCCCAATGGCCCTGTGCGCGAGGCGCGCTTCAAGCGGAATCCCGACGGCACGAACGACGGCGAGGTGCATGATATTTTCGTCATCACCGGCCGTACCGACGCACCTGGTTGTGATATTGCCCAACCTGATTTTCTTCCGGCAGGAAATCCCGCCACCGGCCAGGGTGGGAACCCGAACATTATATTCCGCATCCCTACGCCGGTTTTTGGCGCCGGGCTGATTGAAGCGATCCCTGATTCGGCGATCCTCGCGAACATGCAGGCCAATGCGTCTGAAAAGGCGGCGCTGGGCATCAGCGGACACCCCAATGCCCACCTGAGCGGCAATGCCAATATCAGCGCCAATGACGGGACCATTACGCGATTCGGATGGAAGGCCCAGAACAAGTCGCTGATCATGTTTGCGGGCGAGGCCTACAACGTGGAAATGGGAATCTCCAACCAATTGTTTCCCCAGGAACGCGACGAGACGCCCACGTGCCTTTTTGTTCCCTCACCCAACGACACGCTGAATTTCACCACGGCCACCACGGGCGCCACGAATCCGGCCGTTATTTCCGATATCGAGGCATTTGCCGACTTTATGCGCATGTTGGCTCCTCCCACGCCTGCGCCCAGCACACCATCGACCGCGAACGGACGCGCCGCATTTATCAAAGTAGGTTGCGCGCACTGCCACACGCCTTCTTTCACGACCGGTAAGAGCATTGCCAGCGGCTCCTCAATCTCTCCCTCTGTCGCCATGTCAAATCAGGCTGCGAATCTTTTTTCCGATCTGCTCGTACACCACATGGGTAAGGGTCTTGCGGACGGCATCACGCAAGGAAGCGCCGGTCCCGATGAGTTCCGATCCGCGCCACTCTGGGGCGTTGGGCAACGAGTTTTCTTTTTGCACGACGGGCGGACCACCGATCTTCTGGAGGCCATCGAGGATCATAAGAGCCCGGGCAGCGAAGCTAGTAAGGTCATCGACCAGTTTAATCGCTTGAAGATTCAGGAGAAACAGGACATTCTCAATTTCCTGCGGTCACTTTGACCTGACTTTTTTGAATATGGCGCCATAGACTGTAGGAGCGTGCTGGTGGTTCAGCGCGCAACCGCGAAGATGGAGGGGTGTGCCCGTCGTCACGGCAAAACAACGGAGTGATCGATGCCCACTGAACGTTGCGGCTTGAACGCGGCTTCCCAAAGCGCGTAAAATTGAATTGCGCCTCTATAATCCGAGAGGTGGAGACAGACGTGGAACTGCTGAAACTGAACGAAGCAGCGCGCGAGCTGGGAATCAGCTATCCGACAATCAAGCAGTGGATCTATGGCCGCAAGATCAATTCCGTGCGCACGGCCGGCGGGCACCACCGGATTCCTCGAACGGAAATCAGCCGACTGGCCTTCCTGCAAGGATCGCGCGGGCGAGCGGGAAAACAGGCCGCCGAATCAGCGACGGCCCTCTCACACGTCATCAGCGGCCGCAACCAACTTGTCGGCCGCGTCACCAAGGTGGAAATCGTCGGGCTCCTGGCCAAGGTGGTGCTCGACATCGGCGGCCAATCCATCACCTCCATCATCACTGCAGAGGCTTGTCGCGACCTCGGCTTGAAAAAAGGGAAGCCCGCCGCAGCTTTGATTAAAGCCACGGAAGTCATGATGATTGCATCCGGGTCTTAACCCCCAAACACCAAATCCTGCCACTCTTTCACGCGGTGACGATTCAGCTCAAGTTATCGGATCGTTCACTCAAATTCGACAAATCGTATTAAATCGCTTATATTAATTATTTTTGACCGTATTGTTTCGTTTTTCTGCCGCTGCCTCTTTGAAAAGGCAAAAGAGGGACGGCGTGAAGGAGGAGGGTTCGATTGAGCAAAGTCCAAGGGTTGGAGAAATGCTGCATCGTGGCGCGACTTTTAATCGTAATCATATTCGGGGCTGCCATGGCCCAGGCGCAGGTTTCCGCGAGTCTTTCGGGAACGATTAAGGATCAATCCGGCGGAGTCGTATCAGGTGCGCACGTGGTGGTCGAGAACCAGGAAACTGCCGCCACCCGGACGGCCGCATCGACGGAAAATGGCGATTATCAAATTTTTTCTCTGCCCATCGGGCGATACGAGCTGCGAGTCACGAAGCAGGGCTTCGCGGAAGCGATCACCACGGGCATTCGATTGGTGGTGGGAGAAAGCGCCCGCGTGGACGTAACGCTCCAAGTCGGGCCCATGAGCCAACAGATCAAGGTGAATTCCGATGCTCCGCTGGTGAGCGCGACCACGGAGGATGTCCCCGGCCTGGTGGGCGAGCAGCAGGTGAAAGATCTTCCGCTGAATGGGCGAAGCTACGATTTGCTGCTTACTCTGAATCCCGGCATCGTCAACTTCACTTCCGAAAAAACCGGCGGGATCGGCATCTCCAATTCGACCACAGGGAATAACTTCGCCATCTCGGGCAATCGGCCGCAGCAGAACCTGTTTCTGCTGAACGGCGTCGAGTTCACAGGAGCGGCTGAGAACAACATGCAGCCCGGCGGCCCCAGCCAGGAGTTGCTGGGCGTGGACGCGGTGCGCGAATTCAACGTGCTGCGCGATTCTTACGATGCGGAATACGGCAAGCACCCCGGCGGGCAGGTGATCATCGCGACGCAATCGGGCAGCAACCAGTTTCATGGCTCGCTTTATGAATTCCTGCGCAATAACGACTTTGACGCGCCCAATTACTTTGCCCAGGGCATTGTGCCGCCCTACCAACGCAACCAGTTTGGCGTTTCGGCGGGCGGGCCGATCGTAAAGGACAGGACGTTCGTGTTCGCCAACTACGAGGGGTTCCGACAGCACCTGGATCAGACCTCTGCGGCCTTTGTCCCTGATGCTACATCGCGTGCCGCCGCGGTGGCGAGCGTGCAGCCGCTGCTCAGCTTGTGGCCCACGGCTCCCGCGAACGCCCCCGACTTCAACGGCATCGCAGAGGATTTCAGCAGCCCGCCGCAGACGATTCGCGAGGACTTTGGAACCACGCGCGTGGACCAGATCTTTTCTCCGCGCGATTCGCTTTCCGCCGTGTATACCATCGATGACGGCGGCGACTTAACCGCGACGCCGGCCGACCCTTACAGCTCTGACATTTTGGACTTGCGCGAGCAGGTGCTGAGCCTCGAAGAGACCCACGTTTTTTCGCCGCGGCTTCTCAATGTCGCGCGCATTGGCTATTCGCGCGCGGGATATTTCTTCACGGGTGAGCCCACGCCGGAAACTCCCGCGGCGTCGGTGCCGGGATTTCTGCTGGGCAAACCCGTGGGCGCCGTGGTGGTGGGCGGAAGCGCGGCCTCGAATCCCCAGGCGCAGGTTGGTCTGGCGGGCAGTAATAACGGCAGCGACCTCACGGTTGACCGAAACCTTATAACCCTTGAGGATCGCGTATCCCTCACGCGCGGCCGCCACCAACTGACCCTGGGCGTCTGGCTTCAACCCTTCCAGTCGAATGAGACGCTCGCGCTCAGCCAGTTCGGCCAGGCAACTTTCACAAGCCTCGCCACCTTTCTGTCGGGAACAGTTGCGACATTCCTTTATGATCCCACACCTACTGAAATGGCCTGGCGGTCGCTGTTCGGAGCATGGTACGCGGAAGATGTCATTCGAGTGAAGTCCAACCTGACGGTGTCTCTGGGCATTCGCGATGAATTCACCACAGGATGGAATGAGGCGCACGGCCACGCGGCGAATTACACCTACCCGGGCGGAGTCATTTCGAGTCAACCGCAGGTAGGCAACTCCACCTTCACCGTTAACAACGGCAAATTTCTTCCTCAGCCGCGAATCGGAGTGGCGTGGAGCCCGCTGGGGAAGAAAACGGTGATTCGCGCCGGGTTCGGTTTGTATAACGACCTTCAGGATGCGCTGGGTTACCGCATGGACCAAAACGCGCCCTTCAATCCA
>JASHTZ010000021.1 GCA_030040295.1 Terriglobia bacterium
GTGCGGTTGGCTCGCATCACCTGGATAAGTTCGACACCGACCGCCGGGCTCAGTCCGCCGTCGTGACGATCCAGTTCGATCCGACCGTTCAGAACCCGCACGGGCTCTTCCGGCGTGCCAGGGACGGTAGCCGGTTCGTTTCTCTCGCTTTGGGCATCGGCCAGCACACTCCGGCTGCTTCGACATCGACTTTCTACCGTGGCCGCGCCCACGCTCTTGAGAAAGCTCCTACGATTCAGCACGTTAACACCTCACTTTTAGTTCGAGGATCAGTCTGGCGTGTTCCCCCAGCCTCAGACACACAGTCAAGACGCCACACACCGTTCGCTGGAATTGCAGTTTACAGCCGCCTTTCTTACAAGATGCGGGCTGGCTGGTAAGCAGCTCAGGAATTTCCACTTGGTTTCAGTAATTCTGCACGAATTCTGTATCATGTATGTTCCAGCATACCCTTGCAGGAGGAAAACCTATGCTGCCAATGTGACGGGCGTCGTGGATGGCAATGTTGGGAATTAGCTTTCTGGTGTGGGCGTGGCCACTTCCTGATTCGGTGCAGGAACGCACCGTGGTGGCTTATCAGGTCCCAGGCCGCTACGCCGCATGGCCCGCCAACTTTGGCATCTGGTCATGGGGAAATGAAATCCTCATGGGGTTCCAGTCCGGTTATTTCAAACGTCAAACTCCCGAAATGCACCCGATCGATCACGATCGCCCCGCCGAGGATCTGCTGGCGCTCAGCCTGGATGGCGGGGAGACATGGACATCCGAGCATTGTCCTACCTCGGCTCTAGAAACCCCAGTTTATTCCTTGGCAAAATACGCGTCCCAGAAATCCAACCGAGCCTGGTGAGGTAGCGGCGCGGCTTCGATGGTGTCTCCCAGTTTGATGACCTCGCGGGTCTTGGAGCTATAGGCGGGCCAGTGGGGCAGGCCTTCGCCATTCGGATTACCCTTCGCGGCGAAGTGTACCCAGTATGCAATCATCGTCTCTGACAGCCTGGTATCAACAGGCGTCCATCCCCACTCGGGATGGTAGTTCAGGGCAGAGAAAACATAGAACAGGTCGGCGCCATGAAAGGCGCCATAACGCTGTGAATTCGGCATGGGAGGCACGTGGTCGAAGAAATAAAGGTAGGCCTTCGATTTGCCCGTGCGAGTTTGCAGGTTCACCATGGTTCGCGCCGCGGCGGCAAACATATCGTCGGTTTTACTGGCGATTTCCGAGGGCAAAACCTTGTCTTGGGAATCCACCGGGTAGATTTTCAGATATTCCGCCGCCTGATCCCCAAACCGGGTCTTTGCACGCTCGATGAATGTCTCCGCGCTGATCGGCTGCAAAAAGAACGATCCCTCATCGGCATTGGTTCCGGTTAGCAAGGGCACGTCGTTCTGTTTACCGGCGGCGAAGATGTGGTGGGGACTGTCGGGCAGGAACCAGCCATCAACGTCGGGCCAGTAGCTGGCGAGCCATCCGCCGTTGACCTTCACAAAAGCCTCGCACGCCGCATAGACCTGGTCGGCGGACATGGCGCGCAACTCGGCAATGGATTTTGCGCCGGCGGATTGGGCAAACTTGATTCCTTCGCGCTCTGCCCTTGCCCGCGGCCAGGGAGCGAGCGAGCCTTCCACGCCGGCGCCGCTTTCACCGAGCACGCGCTGAAATAAACCTTTGGCCAGGGGTGACGCCATCAGATAGCTCACCGCCAGGGAACCAGCCGACTCGCCGAAAATGGAGACACGCTGTGGGTCGCCGCCGAACGCGGCAACGTTGTCGCGCACCCACTCGAGCGCGGCGACCATATCGAGCAGGCCGTAATCACCCGCGGCATGGTGAGGGGATTCCGCAACCAAATCGGGGTGCGCGAGGAATCCGAACACCCCGAGTCTATAGTTGAAACTTACGAATACGACGCCCTTTTTGGCGATGGCTTCGCCGTTGTAATAAGCCAGCGAGCTTGCACCGCCTTTGAAACCGCCGCCATAAATCCACACCATCACCGGCAACGGCTCTGCCGATGATTTCGCCGGCGTCCAAACGTTCAAGTAGAGGCAGTCCTCGCTTATGGGTTCCCGTTTCACCCTCGTATCACGAAAAGGGCCGCCCATGGCGTTGGGCGCTTGCATGCATTCGGGCCCAAACTTCTCGGCTTTCAGTGTGCCATCCCACGAGTGAGGCGGTTGTGGCGGGCGCCAGCGCAAATCCCCCACGGGCGGCGTGGCGTAAGGAATGCCTTTAAATACGCGCATCCCCGGGGTTGCTGCCGAAGTACCGGCGACCAAACCATTCGCGGTATGAACAACGTTGACGTCCCCATCCGCCGCCCAGGCCAGCGCCGTACTGCTTGCGCAAAATAGAACCAGGACTATGATTCGTTTGGCCATTACCTTTCCCCGATTCTCTCCCGATTGATCTTCGCCGGATTGCGCAGAGCTGCGCTCTGCGCAATCCGGCGAAAATGCCAAGCGTAGGGTCGATGCTTGCGTCGGCCTCGATCATGTACGGCCATCGCCGCTTCGCGCGAGGCCGGGGCAAGCCCCGGCCTGTTCAGAACTGGTACCGCAATGCGAATTCGAAAATCCGCGGATCGCGGGCTGACGTGACGGTGCCTTGTGTTCCCGAGCCGATATTCGTCGAAACGCCGTTGAAGTTCGTGTGGTTGAAAACATTAAACGACTCGGCGCGAAACTCCAGCTTGTGCTGCTCGAAAATGTGAAAGTCCTTGTAGATGGCCATATCGAAGTCCACCATACCCGGTCCATAAATGTCACCGGGCGCCGCATTTCCGAAATAACCAACCGGAGGGGCAACGAAGGCGCCACTGTTAAACCAATTGCTGACGGTCTTTAGCCCCACCACCGAGACGCCGGGGACAATATCGGGACGTGTCGATAAGCCCGGATGGGCAATGCTCAAGCCCGGGGTTAGGGAGAACCCATCCTCAATCGTGGTCAAGCCGGAATACCGCCATCCACCGAGCAGCTGTCTTTGCCATCCCGTCGCGTTTTTGTACCACGGCAGATTATAGATGTAGCCAAAGGAGAGACTTTGCGGCACATTCGTGGCCGCGTTTCCGTAATCATCACCCGGCTCATAAACGTTGGCGGGGCCCGTCTCGTTGTTAAACAGCGAGTTGCCGCGGATTTCCGAGAGCGCATGCTCCCAGGTGTAAGCGATGGTAAGACTGAGGTTGTGCCCCACCGGGTGGCGCACGCTCACTTCCAAGCCGTACCAATTGGTATTCAGAGCTGCTTCAATAGCACTGATGCCGGCGTAACCCGGAAACGGACTGTAGAGATATTGCGTAACCGTCCCGGCGTTGATCGCGGGATTAAATTGATAGGGTGCATCCGGGAGCGGCTGGTTAATGTTCCACGCCGCCGTCTGGTGCCGGGCAAGGTCGCCCGCTCCGGCGATGGAAGTGAACCAGGAGCCAGCAAACTGGTGTTGCAAGCTCAGACTAAAGGTTTGTATTTGCCCCGTTTGATCATTCAGATCCTCGCTGTTCAAGCTCGGGAGGGTGGGCGCCTTGGAGGCGGCCCCAATCGGGTTGGGAAAACTCGGAGTGACGAGGTTGGTGGTTTGGATGAGCGGGGGATTCACCGCGCACGCGTTCGCACAAAACGATTGATAGGGTTGATTGTCGTATGAAATCCCATACCCACCGCGAAGCGCGGTCTTGCCGTCTCCAAAGATGTCCCAGGCAAAACCTGCGGACGGAGACCAGTAGGACCAGTGCTCGGTGGTGAAATTCAAGGGGACTCCGTTGACCCCGTTAAACTCCAGCCCGTTGGTGGCACTGTAGCCTGACGTCAGCGTTATGGTGCCGTTATCGTTTACGGTGGGAGCTGCGGCAAGACTGTACAGGGTAGGATTGAAAATCGCCTCCAGGCCACGCTGATTATTGGTACCCGGCATATCCATCCAGCGAACGCCGAGAGTGACAGTGAGACGGCGCGTCACCTTCCATTGGTCCTGGAAGTAGGGAGAGAGTTCATGGTAGTGAGCATAGAAGCGGGGCTGGCCGCTGGCCTGGGTGAAGGAAGCGCCATCTCCGGTCAGGTAGTCGGCCACGCCATTGCCGGTAAACTGGCCGCTGAAGGACCACGACCCGTTGGTGGTGGCGAAAGAGTTCTGCCGTTTGGTTCCCAGGTGGATTACGCCGCCCACCTGGAGATAGTGGTGGCCGTGCAGATAGCTCCAGTCATCACCCACCTCGTCCCACAAACCCGAAGCATGGTAGAGAGGGTATTGGGAAGGGCCGCCAAATGACGCCCACCCTCCCGTAATGGCGATGGTGGGAAGGAACTGCATATTATAACCCCCTTTATACGGCAGGTTCTCACTGAACCCGGGTACTTGGTTCTGCTGTACGATGCCATTGAAGTCAATGGTGGCCACCAGTTGGCTGGTGTTGAAGCTGGCGGTGTTCACCATAGAGGGGGTAATCGTAGTGGTGACCGCCGCGTGACCGATCTGACATTCGCTCGGTTCCACCGTGTAGCTATTCGGGAATGGGTTGCCGATGATCGTGTTGGAGGACGCTCGGTAGAGCTGGCGGTTCTCGACATATTCCGCACTCAAGCGCGTCCGCGAACCGAAGTCGTGATCGACTTTAGATTCATCGTCCCGGGTCCGCGTGTAAATAGGATTGACATTAATATAGTTCGTGATGCCCCCCGACGGTGATACGTAGTTCGGCAAGGGCTCCGTCGCATTCATCAGGGCGAGAGAATTCGTATTGAGCGAGGCCGTCGGTATCTGGTAAACCCCGCCCGAGTTTGGAAACGGCTGTCCCGTAGCAGGGTTGGTAATGGCGGTGCTGAAGGTACCCTGTCGCATGGCGGCCGTCGGCGTCGCCCCCGTGAGGACACTGGCAGTGGAGAGGAGAGCTATCTGCATACTCGCAAAAAAGAAGGTCTTGGGGTTCTTGGGCCGATGGTAAGGAAAGAACAAAGGGCCGCCGAAAGTGCCACCGAAGATATTCTGGTGATACCCCGGCACTGTCGCGGAAAAAAAGTTGCGCGCATTGAAATCGGTGTTGCGCACATACTCGAAGGCCGTCAGATGGAATTGATCGGTTCCACTTTTGGTCTCCTCGAGGATCGTACTGGATCCCTGGAGGTTGTACTGGGCACCGTAATTGTTCTGGAGCACGCGGATTTCCTGGACGGTGTCGGGAGGGGGTACGATGATCGGCTGGACGCCGCTGATGTTGAACGCCCCATCCAGAAGATAGACGCCACCGGCATTTCCCATCCCGTTGATCGACATAGCAATCGTGCCGGCAAAGCCGCCCTGACCGAGGGCACTGTCCGGCGTCATGTTGATAACCCCGGGCATGAGCGCGCCCAGGGTTTGAAAGTCCCGGCCGTTCAAGGGAAGGGTGTACGCCTCTTCTGCCGAAACCTCATTGGCGACCTCGGGCGTGGTGGCCTGCACCGTGGTGGCTGTCGCTTGCACCGTAACGACGGTGGCGATGCCCCCCGCCTTCAGGGTGGGATTTACTGAGGCCACCGTTCCGGGATGTAACTCAATGCCGGTTTGCGAATAGGTGTTGAATCCCTCTTTGCTGACGTTTACCGTGTAAACCGCAATGGGAAGTTCCGGCACCACAAACGCGCCTTCGGCATTGCTTTTGGTGGTTGTTTTGAGGCCGGTATTCTGGTTCAGGACTTCGATTGCCGCACCCGGCACGACGGCCCCACTCGTGTCGGTCACCGTTCCCGTGATTGTTGCCGTGGATGTGTCTTGAGCGCTCCCACGGGAGACCATCAGGACCAGGCCTAAAAGGCAACATAAGCTAACCCCTAAAGCCCTCACCGAGCCATCGCGAAACATAAAGGTTTTCCTCCTTTGCAAAATCATTTGACTCAAAATCATCGTCGGCCGATTCTGCTTTCCATCGCCGTGTCCTCCAACGGAAAATGCGAGCCCTCGGCCCGGCAGGTTAAACGCCCACTCAGTTGGGGTTATAGAATCCCCCCGCTGTTACTTTTCCCGACGCCCAGTTGTTACCAATACCAGTCCGCCACTGGCGGCTCCTGCTTTACATTCATTTCGGCCCTGGCGTACGCGCCGCGGAAAAAAATCAGCGGCGCTGCCCCGGTGAACTCCGCGTGACAGACTTTTGCCACGACGATGAGGTGATCGCCGGCGGCCAGGATGTTTTCCACTCTGCAAACGAGATGCGCAATGCATCCCCTTAAAACCGGAAGGCCATATTCATTGAGAACAAAATCCACACCGGCATAATGGTCCTCGGCAGGCCGCGAGAAGCGATTGGAGAGCCAGGCTTGCTCCTCACAGAGAATGTTCACGATGAAACAGCCTCGTCTCTCGACCGCCTGAGTCGTCCGGGCGCCTTGCGCGAGGCAAACCAGGATCAGCGTGGGCCGCAAGGAGACGGACGCTAGGGAGTTAACCGTCATGCCCTCCAGGCGGCCCTGGACTTTCGTGGTGACAATGGCCACTCCCGTTGCAAAACATCCCGTCGTCTTCCGAAACAACAGCGCCTCAACGCCGTCTTCGTTCACCGATGGTGTCCGGTTCTCCACGAACTGCTTTCCCCCACTTTCCCGATCTGAACCGCAAAACTCAAAATGCCAGTGTTCAATCGTCGCTATATCTCACTTCAAAGGTCGTGCAGCCCTTCTCCGACTTCCACGGACCGTGCCTCATGCCGGGTGGTCGGCAGGCGTACATCCCGGCACCAAAGGTCTGGTTCAGCGCGAGATCGTGCAAATCTCCCTCGAGGATGTAAACCTCTTCCCAGAAGTCATGCACCAGGGTTCCGTTGGCGGACGTATCCGTGCCGGGCATAAAACGCAACATGCGCGTGGCGATGCCCGTTTCCGGATCCCGGGCCAGAATCCGTTCATACAGGCCCGGAACTTTTCCCGGAATAGGAACCCAACCCACCTGCTCCACGGCAAAAAATTCAAACTCCGACTTGCTCACCCCAAACCTCCTACGCCTCGCCCTATGAATCCACACTGTAACTATTCAGAAAGCCTTCCACACTTCCCAGAACCTCCTCGAATCCGTAGTTGCGGAAGGCATAGTTTCTAGCGACGAACGGCGCGCCGGCGTAAAACATTTCGTACTGCAGATGGCGGCCGGCGAATTCGGAACCAATCATGTCCCAGGCCAGCTTGAACAACTGAACTCTGTGCACTGCCGAGAGGGGCGCCGACTTCAGATAGCGTTCCATATCGCCCCGGGTTTCTTCGCTGGAAAAATCGCGAACCGAGGAGGGAAGTTGGATAACCCCCCCGCCCGCCAGCTCGCGGAGCACCTGAAGGGCGCGGGGGTAAAGCTCCGCTTGCAATCCCATTGCGCCATAGAGAAATCGGGGGTTCGGTTTCACCACACCATGGCGGTCAGTGACGCAGCTTGCTTCCGAAGCCAGAACCATCCCCTCCACTACCGCCGCCAGAGAGGCCAATTCGCCCAGCTTCTCCTGAACCGACGGCACTCCCTCAAGATTGTTTGCTTGCGCGATCTTGCGGGCCACTCCCAAGATGAATTTCATCTTAGCAACCAGGCGAATCTGCGCTTGACTGTTCCCCAGAACGTGGGCGGGAGTATCAAAAAATTGCCGGCGCACCAGCTCCGGGTTGCGATAAACAAAAACGTTTTCCCAGGGGACGGAGACATCGTCGAAGATCACCAGCGCGTCGGTTTCATCAAATCGGGTGGAGAGCGGATAATCGAAACGACTCGGCTGAGCCGTGGCGTAGGGGCGGCGGCAATAGATTTTCATGCCTTGGGCATTTACGGGAACCACAAAGGAAAGGGCGTATGGTTCGTCCTGAGGACTCAGCGGCTTGATACAACTGACGAAGAGATAGTCCGCAACGGCCGTTGACGTGCCCAGCATCTGGGACCCGCCCACGACGATTCCACGCTCCTGCTCTTTGCGCACTCTCACCTGAAGCCGCTCGTCCATACCCCCACGGGAAGCCGTAGATTGGTCGGCCTGAGTCGGGATAATGACGTAGGTAACGAACAGACTCCGGCTTACGAACTCGCGATAAAAACGTACGACGTTTTCACCGAAAGCATGATGCCCGTCGTCAAACGTTTCGGGCGAACTGGCAAAACCTGCCAGGAATCCTCCCACATGATCGGGACTGCGGCCGATGAAACCCTTGGAGATATTCGCCCACGTGGCGATAGCCTGATGCCTGGCAACCAAATCTTCATGGGAGCGAGGAATCATAAAAACCTTGTTTGCGTCTCCGCCGGTTTCGCGGCAAGAAAAGGTCATGCCGTTGGCAGGTTCGGCCGCCGCGTCAAACATCGCCGCAATCGACTGCGCGATTCCCTGAAAAGCTTCGTGCCGCGCGACGTCCTCCAACCTCCGGCCGTCAAGGAAGACGGCTCTCCCGTCGGAAAGCGACTCCCAATATTGACGGCCCGTTCTCATGCTCGCACCTCAGAGCTCTGCCTTAAGACTCACTTCCCTTATTTGTTCACACCGCACCGGCAGCCGGCGAGGGGCGGCAAATTCTGCACTGGTAACCCAAGATGGAATGGTCCGGTGCTTCCAATTCGCACGCAAAGTAATCTGTGAACGAAAATGCCTCCACGCGCAGCGGTAACGTACCCATCAAAAGCACGGTCCCTTCCAGGCGCTCCCCCAGTTCGGGGCGCAAGCATCCCAGCAGCTCCGCGGGCGCCTGCAATTCTTTGAGTTTGCCCGATTGATAGAGCGGTGCCCGGGAACCCGGTTCTGCCCAACCGCGCAAAGCTATTTCATCCCACATCGCTGACACATCGCTGTATCTCCAAACGCGGCTAGCCAACGGTTTGGGGAGTTCTTTTGAACGCGGGATTGACTGGCGCTCGGCTTCCCGGTCCGTGAAGTCGACGCTGACCGACACCAGCGCCTCACCCAAGGTGTCGCCTTGAAACAGAAGCGCGGGCTCGGCCTCGCCGGAAACCTGGCGCGCCCCCACCGTAATGTCGGAATCGAGAGTCGCCCATGACGGGTCCACCGGATACAAAGCCGGTACTCGCTCAGGAGGCGGGATGCCGAGGCGTTTTAGCTCGGCAATATGCGCGCCCACCAGTTTCGAATCGCGCCCGGTGTACCCCGCCACAAACAAGCGGCGCACGGGGAAGTCCAAGTCGACGCCACCGAGCTCCAACTTCAGTTTCTTCGTCATACGACGCCATTACCTCGACGATCGCGAAGCACGGGAAACTCGGCGCGCACCTCCGCGACCGTTTCCAAATTTACTTCACCGTACAGGACGCATTCACCCGCCGGAGCCTGCGCCACAACTTTTCCCCAGGGATCAATGATCAGGCTGTTTCCGGCCAGTTCGCAGTCGCGGTTGGAGCCCGCGCCATTGCACCCGAGTACGTAAAAAAGGTTTTCGATGGCCCGGGCGCGCGTCAAGACCAGCCAGTGCTCAAGGCGCGCGGCGGGCCAGGCAGAGGTGATCAGCGCCACCTCGGCACCGCAACCTGAATAGCGGCGGTAGAGCTCGGGAAACCGCAGGTCAAAACACGTCGTGAGGGCGAGATGGCCAATCTCGGAGTGGAGGTCTACGGGAGATTCACCGGCGTTCAGAATCGCATTCTCGCCGGCCTGGAATCCAAATAAATGCATCTTGCGGTACGCCGCGGCGAGTTTCCCCGCAGGGTGAAAGAGCAGGCTGGTGTTGTACAAATTTCCTTCTGGCGAGCGCTCGATCATGCTTCCGCCGTGCAACCAAAAACCGCCCCGCGCTGCCGCGGCCGATAATCGAGCTGCCGTGGGTCCATTGAGCGGTTCCGCCGTGCGCTCGTACCGGTCGAAATTGAAGAAGCCCACTGTCCAAAGCTCGGGGAACATGACTAGGAGCACCGGGCGGTCGAGCTTCTCCAAAAGACCGAGGCCCCGCGCCAGACGCGAGTCGGCGGACTCGTCGTCGTGGGTGGACACCTGAATCAAGGCAACGGAAAACCCGGACATCGTTATGAATCCGCCTCTCGCTCCAGTTCGGCGATGACCAGTTGCTCGGTACGCGCCAGGTGATAGTGGGCCGCC
>JASHTZ010000141.1 GCA_030040295.1 Terriglobia bacterium
ATCCGTGGCACTGGCGGATTGCGCTGCCCCTGTCGGCTGTGCTTGAACTGGCCGCTTTCCTCATTTTCTTTCAAGCCGTCGCAACCCATCGGCCGAGTGGTTCGGCAAAGCCGCTTGAGCCCTGGATTTTCGTCGTGATCGCGGCAACTCTTGGCCTGCTCGCCTCACTCATGCTGAACCTCGGTGCTTCGTTTCAACTGGCGCTTAACGCCGATTCTCCGGCCTTCCCGCACCTGTTTGATCAGCGGTATTTGATGGTTTCCACCTGGGGTTTTATCGTTCCCATGGTCTGGGGTTTCAGCGCGCGTTGGCTGCCAGTGTTCATGGGGTTGCGGCCAGTGCGGAACTCCATTTTGATACTGGCCTTGGGTTTCAACATCCTGGGTGTAATATTGGGGTTCCTCGAACACTTTTTCGGCAGCGGCATACTTCTCCTTGCTGGAGGTGCGACGGCTGTTGCGGCGATCCGTTTCTTCGAGCCCGCAGTCAAACCAGCGAAGACTGTCAACATTCACCGAAGTTTTCCGGTATTCATACGACTCGCGTACGGCTGGCTGCTTATCGCTGCCGTTCTCGGCATTTGGGCCGCGCTTGCCGGTGCGGCACCGGGCATTTGGGGTGCCTCACGCCACGCTTTGACGGTTGGCTTCATCGCCGCAATGATTTTCTGTGTGGGGCAAAGAATCCTTCCCTCGTTTTGTGGGATGCACGTACTGTGGAGTCCAAAGCTTATGTTCATCATGCTGATCTTGCTGATGAGCGGATGCACGCTGCGCGTCGCGTCGGAAATTCTCGCGTATCAAGATTACGCGAAATGGGCCTGGAATGTCCTACCCGTTTCTGCGTTCATTGAACTCACAGCAGTGACGTTGTTTGCAATCAACCTAATTGCCACGTTTGCGCGGCCGCCCGTGGTCGCGACATCTGCGCTTACAATGACGCTCGAATAGGCATTCGGAATGGAGCGAGGCGATTTAAATCAGTGCGTCGAAATGGCTCCCTGATGCCAAACGCGTGGACGAGTCAAAAGCCGCAGAGTCTCGGGAACGCGAGGCTCTGCGCTACCCGGCTCATGAGGCAATCGGCGAGAGCATCGGCGCTTCGCGCGAGACCGTCAGCCGCTTGCTCGCTGACTTCAAACGCCATGGGATGATCCGGGTCAGGGGCGGCGCGCTGGTTATTCTCCACCCGGAGGAGCTGCGTTCACTCGGTGCGAGCTGAGGTGGGCAGAAAGGCGGAACGGTGTCCCGAACGTGTGGAGAAATAAACGAGAACACACAACTGAAGTAAACTAGGCATGGCAGACTGCCGGCATGAACACAAGCACTTCGGATAATCGTCCACATTTAGCTGCTGTAAATCGGCGTCAGATGGTCATGCGGACCATTGTTCTGCTATAACTCCCGGCCATATTTCAATTTATTACCTTGTGCCTAGGACCACTGTTTCGCCTCTTGCGGGCGCGTCGGAGCCTTCTTCTCGAGAATCTCGCGCCGCGCTAACAACTCACCGTGCTGAAGCATCGGCAGCCGAAGCCGAGAATAGGCCCACTCGACTGAAGAAGCTGTGTAACCCCTTTTTGATTTACGAGATCAATAATCCGTTGGTCCGGCAGGCCTGCCGCGAGAAGTGATAACAATTGATATTGAACGACCGCAGGATTAGCGGAAGGGCTGGACGTCTCCGATGGGTGCGGGTCCGCTGGATGCGGTGCGCAGAGCTCGTAGGAATACGTCGCTGGAGCCTGCTGCTTGCAGGATTCTAAGCAGATCGTCGGTGGGCGTGAAATCGATTCCTTGCGCCGCGATGGCGCTGGCGCCCCTGTCATTCATGAGTCCGTCGCGCACCATGGTTTTCACTTGCTCCAGCGTGAAGGGTCTTTGGCTTTGCTGTGGCGTCGTGGCAAAAGGCAAGCTTGCGTCCTTCGGGGGGGGTGGCGGCTGGGCTGCAAGCGGCTTGCGGTCCACCGCGTCACCTATATCATCAAGGAGTTGCCGGAGGACTGGGCGGTCCGCATCGCTGATTTCAGTTTTCTCATAGCGGATTTGCGCCAGCAAGAACCTATTGTTGCCGAGGTTGCGGCATGCCAGGGCCTCCAATGAACCCAGCGGAGGCACAACCTGCTCCAAGGCGTCCGGGTCCCATTGGGCATCTCCATATTTACGTCCAGTGACAAGATGGCCGGAGACATCTGTATTCATCAGGCCCTCCCAACAATGATCCGACTTGAGTTTGAGTACAAAGGGAGCAACCGTCAGTTCATTACTGCTCGGTTTGGATACACGCCCAAGAACATCGATCTTGCCCCGCGAAGGATAAGTGCCACTTTGTACGCCCCAGGAATCATGCCGCACCGGTATCTCAATGCCCAGCAACGGCAGCTTCAGTGTTCCAGGCCCTGACACCGCGCTAGACTGCTTCAACGCCGCCTCCGCAATGGAAGCAAGCATAGGCGTTAAGACTTCCGGGTTAGAGTCACCACGAGCCAGATTAATGATCAGGGATACTTCTCCGTCTCCCGTATTCAAACAAGTCAGTTGGGCTGTGGAAACGTTAATGATCGAGCCAAAGTACACATCAGGCAGATAGGCCGGCCGTGGCAAAAGGTGAGAAAGGGGAGACTTGGCCTGAATTTCCTCCATCGCTTCCATCGCTCCCATGAGTTCCACGCAGGAATGCGAAGCGGCCTCAGAGGTCGCAATCGATGATTGCGCCACCATGATCGTATACTGGGGATTGTCCACACGTACTAGTTGCGGACTCCAGCTTTGCACGGGCGTGTTGACCACTTGCCAACCACTAGGAATTGCGATCTTCAGCTTGGTTCTGGGAACTAGTCTGACGTCGTCACCGGCCGGCGAAGCATGGCCTGGAACCTGCGCGGCTGTAACGCCGGGCATTAACAACATAACCTGTAGGCCGACCCAACCAGCGGTGAACCAGCGTGGCATTGTCTGTCTCCTCTTTAAAGAGTTCCCTCGGGGCACAGCCCCCAACCCGACAAAAATCTCAAGGAAAAAGGAATGAGTATCAAGGGCTACCCACTTTCCCGCTTCACCGTATGCCAACGTCGTAGGTCGAGTTGGACGTGTATTCTACCGGGCACAAGTTGGACACGGA
>JASHTZ010000142.1 GCA_030040295.1 Terriglobia bacterium
GGACAGTGCTCACACAAATCAACATCGGCAGCGGAATGCCCGAAACGCCTCTATATTTTGCCACAGTGCCCGGGACCGGAGTGACCAATAGCATTCGGCCCGAAGTCACCGGCGCCCCCCTCTACTCCGCGCCTGGCGATCTGCATCTGAACCCGGCGGCCTATGCCGCGCCGCCCTCGGGCCAGTGGGGAAACGCAGGAAGAGATTCCGTGATCGGGCCGCGAGAATTTGGATTGAATACTTCGATCGGCCGCACTTTCCGGGTGGACAAATGGAACCTCGACCTGCGAGTCGACTCCACGAATTTTCTTAACCACATCACTTACACGAGCTGGGACACGACCATTAACAGCGCGCAATTTGGCTTGCCGGCTGCCGCCAATCCCACGCGCAGCTTGCAGGCCACGATTCGTTTGAGGTTTTGAGCCATGAGATACGAAAAGCAAAGAATTTCACGCAAAGACGGCGAGGCGCAAAGACTCAAGGGCGAAGGGTGGTTCTCCAGATTTGCGATCTTTGCGGCTTTGCGGGCAATTCTTTGCCTTCTTGTTTGTGTTGCTGCCGTCATGGCCCAGCAGATCGGCCAGAACGCGAATCCCGAAGGCACTCCCACCGCCACTTTCAAGTCCACAACCCAACTTGTTGTCGAAGCCGTAACCGTGAAGGATAAGAAAGGGAATCCCATTGAGGGTTTGGGCGTCAAAGACTTTACGATAACCGAAAACGGCGCTCCGCAAACCATTAGCTTCTGCGACCATCAGGTATTGCCCATCACCCCGGGCGAGGCCCCCCCGGAACCGCCCGAGGACATCAAGGTCTACTACCGCCTTGGAGAGATGCACATTCGTCCGGAAGCGCCCGGAACGCTTCGCTATCAGGACCGCCGCCTGCTGGCAATGTACTTTGATATGACCGCGATGTCGCCCACGGAGCAGATGCGCGCTCTGGGTGCCGCGGAGAAATTCATCCGCACGCAGATGACGCCCGCGGACCTGGTAGCCATCATGCGCTATCAGGGCTCGGGTGTGGACGTCCTCCAGGATTTCACCAGCGACCACAACCGCCTCCTGAGCATTCTTGAAACCATGATTGTGGGTGAAGGTCAGGGTTATGGGGAATCCACCGACGACGCCAGCACGGCCGACACCGGCTCAGCATTTGGTCAGGACGATAGCGAATTCAACATCTTCAACACGGACCGCCAACTCGCCGCCCTCCAAACCGCGGCCAACATGCTCGGGCAACTCAACGAGAAGAAGTCGCTGCTCTATTTCGCCAGCGGCATCACGCTGAATGGCCTCGACAACCAGGCGCAGCTCCACGCCACCATTGACAGCGCCATTCGCGCCGGTGTGTCGTTCTGGCCCATCGATGCGCGCGGCTTGACGGCCGGAGCTCCGCTGGGCGATGCGACTATGGGCTCTCCCGGCGGCGTGGGAATGTATTCCGGCACTTCAGCCATGGCGGTGACGGCCAACTTCAAGCAATCGCAGGATACGCTTTACGCCATCGCCTCGGACACGGGCGGAAAGGCTTTCCTGGACAACAACGATTTGGGCAGGGGAATCGTCCAGGCTCAGCGGGCCGTCACCAGCTACTATCTGCTCGGCTATTACACCAGCAACACTGCGCTGGACGGGAAATTCCGGCGCATCAAGATTACGCTGAATGGGAACCTGAGCGGTGATCTCGATTATCGCCAGGGTTACTTTGCCGGAAAACAGTTCAACAAATTCAATGCCACGGATAAGGAACGCCAGCTTGAAGACGCTCTGATGCTCGAAGACCCCATCACCGAACTCACCATCGCCATGGAGATCGATTACTTTCAGTTGAATCGCGCCGAATATTTCGTCCCTATCATCGTGAAGATTCCGGGCCGCGAGCTGGCCCTTGCCAAGCGCGGCGGCGCCGAGCACACGCTGATTGATTTCATCGGTGAAATCAAGGACAACTACGGCATGACGGTGAGCAACGTGCGCGACAAGGTGAATATCAAGCTCAGTGATGAGACGGCGCAGCAATTGGCCAAAAGGCCGGTGGAATATGACACGGGCTTCACGCTTCTTCCCGGCAAATACATGATCAAGTTTCTGGCCCGCGACGATGAAACGGGCAGGATCGGGACTTATCAGACCAACTTCGTGATTCCCAACTTGAATAAGGAGGAGCAGAAAATTGCCATCAGCTCCGTGGTGCTCAGCAGCCAGCGCGTTGACCTGAAGGAGGCGCTCTACAACGCCGTCAAGAGCAAGGACCGCGAGGAAACCACCAACCCGCTGGTGGTGCAGGGTGAGAAGCTGATTCCCAGCGTGACGCGGGTTTTCAGCAAGAGCCGCGATATGTACATTTACCTGCAAGCCTACGAGCAGGCGGCTCCGTCAGCCCAGCCGCTCGTGGCCTTCGTGAGTTTTTATCAGGCGCAGAAGAAAGAGTTCGAAACACCGCCCATCGAGGTGACCAACGGGATGAATAATCGCCTGAAGACCATGCCGCTGACTTTCAACATTCCTCTCGCCGGCCTCGCGCCTGGCGAGTATCAATGTCAGGTGACGGTGTTGGATCCCACGGCGCAAAAAAGCGCATACTGGCGGGCGCCAGTGATGTTGGTGCCGTAGCACGCGTGTGAAGTTTCGCGGCGTGCTCGAAAGGTATGGTTTGCCGAAGCAGTACCGCTCCACAACTTTGAGTGACAGCCGACCATTCTAGTGGTAATCTTCCCCACTCCTCCGGGGGCGGCCGCCGCTGCGCGGTTTGAATCGGCCGAGCCCTGAAGGCACTCCCCCTCAGCAAATTTTCGGAGGTTTGTCCATGTCAGGCCTTTCGCTTGGAATCATTCTGTCGGTCATCGCAGGCATCATCAACGGGAGTTTCCCCGCGCCCATAAAATACGCAAAGGTCTGGAAGTGGGAAAACATTTGGTCCGTGTGGGCTGTCTTTGGCATGGTGGTGTTCCCGTGGCTTGTCGCTTTCATCACGATTCCCGACGCCGCGGCGGTCTACGCCAGCGCTGAAACAAAATCCCTGCTGCTGATGATTGCCTTCGGAGTTGCCTTCGGCCTGGCGCAGATCTTTTTCGGGCTCGGCATCGCGGCCATCGGCATGGCCCTGAATTTTGCCATCGCCATCGGAATCTCCACGGTGCTGGGGTCTTTGGTCCCCTTGCTGGCGAAGCATTCGGACCGGGTTTTCACTCCTCAGGGGACGATGATCTTCGTGGGCGTGTTCCTGATTGTAATCGGCATTGTGGGGTGCGCAGTGGCCGGTATGCTGAAGGACAAACACCTGGGAGAGTCCGACCGGCCCCGCGAATCCGCAGCGGTCAAAATGAGCTTCGCCGCCGGCCTGTTCATCTGCATTCTCGCCGGACTTGGTTCGCCGATGAATAACTTCGCGTACGCGTACGGCGAGTCGCTACTTTCCATCGCAGCCGCGCACGGAGCAAGTCCCAGCAGCCAGGCCAACGTCATTTGGGCGCCGGTGATGACGGCTTCATTCATCCCCTACATCGTTTATTGCATTTATCTTTGGAAGAAGAATCGCACTGCAGGCCTGTTTTTTGCTCCGGGCACGGGGCGCAATTGGGTGTTCGGCGCCATCATGGGATTTTTGTGGTTCATTAGCACGGTGATTTACGGCGCTGTGCTTGCCGGCCTCGGAAGCATGGGCCCGGTGCTCGGCTGGCCGCTGTTCATGTCGGCCATCATCATTGCTTCAAACGTCTGGGGCCTCGCGACGGGCGAATGGAAAGGCTCCGGGAGCAAAGCCCTCAACACGATGCTGGGAGCAATCTGTTTCCTGATCGGCGGCTTCGTGGTGCTCGCCTATGCTGGGAAACTGGGATAACGCCGCTGCGCTTATTGCTTTCCCCCTCCCAGGACATCGTACAGCGGCTGAGCCGGGTGCAGCTTTCCGGCTTGATCCGCCACCGTGATGGCCATGATTCGGATCTTGTCGTTGTCGGGCAGCGTCAAGCTTGTTGCGCCATCGGGAATGTCGAGCGAATATCCGTAGAGGTAGCAATAGGAATAAACCTCATTCGCGCCCTCGGCGGTGTGATGATGTGAAGCATACCAGGCTACGGGCGCGCGCTTGATGAAGCCAGGAGTAAGTCCGGTATATTCCATTTCGGTGTGAACGATGGGCCCGCGCTCCTGGATGCGTCGCCGAATCCTGCGGTCCATTTCTGCCTGATAACTGTGATCGCTTGGCGCAGGCTCCGCCGGGGTGGGAACTTCTACCCGATGTATGTTCCAGGTTCGCGAGTCCCACTGACCGATGAATCCCTGCCAGTCCTGGATCTTCAGATCATGGGCAAACTGGCCCAACTGGAATGTGCCGGTCTGGTCGCCGTCGGCGGCGGCCAGGATATAAACTCGGTTGAAATTGCCCGGAGGGAGTGCGATGGATTGTCCTCGTGCCACCAGCGCGTTGGCATGATCGGTCCAGGCCGGCCCCAGACGAAACGTGATCGCGCCATAGGGCAGGGAAGTTGGCAGCATGTCGGCCGGAAGGTTTTCTCCCGCGGCATCAAATCCGGTCTTGGCAGTGGCGCCGTCCTGACTGGCGGTGGCGAGGTCGTACTTCAGGTCAACGGCCTGCCAGCGCACGGCGGGCAGAGTTTTGGCCGGCGAGGCCAACTTCACCGCGAAGGTGCGGATTCCATAAGGCTCGAGCGATGTTTCGACTTCGCCTTTGACGACGGTGGCCGGACCCAGCGGCAATTCCTGGCCGTTCACCTCGCGGGCGGCGACGGCCGGACCTGCGAAAGCAATCCGCAAATTCGGCACTCTTTCGCCCCGCATTTCGAGGATGCGGATGATGACATCATTGCTCTCCTCGGCCTTCTTCACGGCGCTCACAAACACGTGGTCGCTATTGATGCGCAAGAAGGAAAAGCTTTTGCCCATCGTACCCGGGTGGCTGTCGCTTTGAAAGGCAATCAAAGGAGCATTTAGACGCTGTGCCTGCCAATCGGTGTTTCCCCGAGTCCAGTTGCCGGCGTGCGAGGCTAGGCCGTAGATGAATTCATGATGGCCCCAGTCCTGCGAAGTCTGGTCGGAATAGCCGCGGCCGTTGCCGGTGCCGAGGCCGGGGGTGTAAAGCAGCGTTAGGCGCAAAGTGTTGTCGTCGGGCTTGTCGGAGCCGGTTTTGCAGTCGGAGAGAATGGTAACGCCGTAATCGCCGCTTTTGTCGGTCAGGTCAAACCACTGGTGTGAGGCGACCTCGAATTTCAGTTCATCGTTGTTGGTGCGCTGGATTGTGCCGAGTCCCCAATTGTAGGTGGCAACCGGGTTTGACGCCGTCAAAGGAAATGTGGCTTTCAGTGCCGCTGCCTTGGTCATCCAATCAATCACGTTCCCAAATTCCACACGATTGCCCGCGTCGCCCGCGGACAGCCGAATGGTCTGAACGAACTTTGAATCTTCCGTCTCGCGCGTAACTTCCACGGCCACGCGAACCGGGCCATTCTCCACCACTCGGATTTGGGCCGGGCCGGAGACATAACCGCGCGGCGGTTCTTTCTGATCATCCCAGTCCATGTTCCACGCGGGCCAGTCGTGCGGATGTTCCGTCTGCAACGCCAAGCGCGCCGGAGCGGAGAGCAATTCCTTCTTAATCTTTTTGTCGTAAATGCTCGAGACGTCGCCGTTGCTGTCAATCGACACTCGGTAGCGGGCATTTTCGAGCGATGACTCGCTGACCTTCAGGTCGGTGGACATTGACGACGGGGCGTCGGCGGAGCGAACATCATAAATTGCGAATCCCACCGAAGGAACTTTGGCGAGAAAAAGTACGTCCCCGAGGCCATTGCCCGCTTCGAACTGCGAAGGGACTTCCTTCCCGTCGGGACCAAATACTCGAACCGCCTGGGGTGCGCCTTGCGAAAAATTAAGCGTGGCATTCACCACATCCTCGCGCTCGGTATTGAGTTGGTTGTAGACCACCACGGGCGTGCCTTGCACCTGAGTGTCGAGCCCGCTGGCGACGGCGCTTGCGGCGCGGGTCAGCACGCCGGCGAACTGATTCAAGGCGATCACGTCGTCGTTCCAGGAGTAGGTATACGCTTTGGGCGTCGCGGTGCCAGCCATAAGATCGTGGAATTGCCCGCCCAACACGAGAGTCCACGCATCGGTCAAGCGTTCGCGGGGATACGCTGGTCCGCCCAACCACACGGCGGCCGTTGAGGCGCGCTCGGCAGCGTCGGCCAGTATTTCATTCTTGCGATTCCAGCGCTTGTGGACAGCTTCGGAGGTGAGCGAGCCTGCGGAGTGGTTCGTCAGCTCCAGGTCGCCTTTGTAATGCAGCAGGTGGTTCTCTTCGCCCGAGTGGATGATGTCCAGAAACATTTGGTCGGCTCTGGAGGAGACAACATGAACAGGTCCATTTCCC
>JASHTZ010000143.1 GCA_030040295.1 Terriglobia bacterium
GTCGCGATGTTTTCCTCCACCTACCAACGCGGTCAGGGACAATTTCATTACCTTTTGAAGGCGGTCACGCCGGGAACGTTTCAGGCGAACCCGGCGCGCGTACTTCCCATGTACGAGCCGGCGCGGCAAGCGTCAACGCAGGCCGCCACGATCACAGTGAAGTAATCGGGCGCCTCGGGCTATTTCGTCGATGGGAAGAAGGCGATCCGCCCGTGATTCAAATTCGCACAGGCTAAATTGAAATGAAAAAGATTTTCGCAGCTTTAGTCTGGAGCCTGGAGGTGCTGATTTTCAGCTATCGCACCTTCCTTGTACTCGCATTGTTCATCGCGTTGTGGGGGTGGCTGGCCTACGAGTGGCTTGGCCTGCCGGAGTCCTCGGCGTTGATGCTCACCCTCGCGCTTTTCTGGGCCATCGCGCAACTCCTTGCCGCGGCGGTCATTTTCGGAGGTACTGTTTCAGGTGCGGTCAATGCCGCAGGCACCGAAGGCATGGACCTTCCCGTCAGCTCGCTGTGGAAACCGGGCAGGGGTAAGGCCTTCAGTGTGCTGATGTTCTTGATCCTTTGCGGAATCCTGGGTGGCATATTCGCCAGGATTTTTGGCTGGATTGATGCGCGTTCATTAGAGGTTGCCTCTTTCCTCACCTTCCATTTGGGAAGACCGGTCAGCTCCATGGGAATCGGGGAATGGTTTGATGTAATTGAGGGCCTGCTTTGGATTGTCCTGAGTGGATATCTCCTCAGCCTGTTTGCCGCTCTCATGCGCGAGGGCTGGCGCGGCGCAGGAAGGCAAAGGTGGAAGCTTCTGGCGAAGAGCGTCTTTCAAGGTCAGTTCTTTGCCAGCATACTGAGCGTCAGCGTGTTCGGCGGGCTGGCTTACGAACTGGCAAGCTGGCATCACGGGGTTCCGCCGGGGTTTTGGGATTACGCGCAGGTCATCGTGCGGTTTTCTCTCGCCCTCATCCTCCTCTCCGCGGGCTTTTGTTTCTGGTCGCTATGTTTGGCGCGCCTGCAAGTGCCAGGAGTGAATCCTCAGAAAGATTGATCAATCCTGAAACCATCGCATGACTTCCGCATCGGGATGCATGAGCGCATGCCAGAGCGCAGCGTCTCCCTGGCGTTGTGCAAATCGCCGGACGCGCTCGAGGGCCTGTGTGTATGCCGTGCGCATTTGGGCTTCCGAGCCGGGATTGGCTACAGCAGCTTCCAATTCGCTCGCGCTCATTCGCTCGTTTACAGGTGTATCGATTCGTTCTTCGGTCAGGTAGAGCACGCAACCTTCTTCGAACCATCGCGGCACATCCTTCGCCCTCAGCCGGTGGACAACCAGATGCGTCAGCTCGTGCCGCAACGTCTGGTCAAGGATTTGCTTCCGCGCCAGCAGACCGAGCGGCTGCATGGAAATGGAGAAGCCGTCGCTTGCGGCCGCCATCCATCCAGGTTCCCCCGTGGCGTGGATGAAGCCTTCCGTCGTGGCCCATGTTTCCACACGAACGCGCGGAGGCAACACCTCGGCGTGCGCGCCCAGTTCCCTTCTCCATCGTTCCAGCATCTCCAAAGCTTGATTTACCCAGGTTTGCTGAGAGAGCGGATATTGGAGCTCGAAGTGTTCACTGGACGCAATAGGATCCGGCTCAGCCGTAGATATTGAGGCAATCTCAGTTCCAGGAAAATAAGTGTGGAGGATTCTCTCTGCGGATGCTCCCATTCGGGCCATCTGTTCGGCGCCTGCCTGGCACAACCCCACGCCGTGCCCCAGTCCGTGCCCTGAGAAAACCCAGAAGTCTCCCTGACGTTGGATAACATAAAGGTTGCTTTGGACCATTCCCCAGCCCAGGCGGCGGCCGATGGCGTAGCGGAATTGATTGGCGTCGATATTCCAGGAACTGCCTGCCACCACACGCAACACGAGGGCCCGCCCGGAGGCATCGCGCTTCACCACGGAGATCTCGCTAAGCTCTCCAGACAACGGCAGGTGCAACGTCTCGCTCAAAACCTGTCGCACGCTTTCCGCGGGCAACGATTTATTCCAGGAAGCGTGACGGTTCGAAAGGCAGTAAGGGTCGCGGATGGAAATCAAATAAGGCTGGGCTCGGTCGGGCCAGACGTTTCCCGCGGCTTCCGTCCTTCCCCCGCAGCAAGCCGTAAAGTAAGGATCTGCCAGCTCCCCGTGAAATTTCAGCACCTGGCCGCGTGTGGAGCGAACCGCTTCATCCGGGCTGTCGGCGCCATATTCTTCGGCCGCTTGCGCGGGATCGAAAACCTGGCAGTGGGTGAGTGAACAGAAATCGTATCCTTGCTGGCTGTGACGTCCTTTCCAACGCAGCGCCCAGGTTCGGGCCAGAATCGCCATCGCCTGGCGTGCAGCGGGAGCTTCCAAAACGGATGCTTCTCCCTTGAGAACGCCGGAGACGTAGGAATCTAAGTCGAGCACAGTAACGACCTGCAGTCTACCGTCGGCCACATCGATATCAGCGTTTGGTATCAGTACGGTCGTTGACGGTCCATTTTTACCGTCGAAAGAGGGCACAACGCGAACCGGCGCCGCGGAGTTAATCACCAGGCGTGCGAAGCGCGGGTTCGAGCCGCCGAAGCGACATCGGACGATTCCATCGGCGAGGCAGGTGGTGCTTTGCCCAGGCGGCACCAGCACACACCTCTTCTCCGACTTGGCGTCGCAAAGTTTCACGCTTTGCCGAGTGGCTTGCACGGAAAGCGATTTCACAACACGGTTCGAAAACAACTCAATCCTGAAATTGGGCGTCTCCGCACGTGAAGGGAAAGATGCCCAACTGAGCGCCAGGAGTGCGAGTATGAGTTTCTTCATGGCGTGTGGGGTTTCGCTGCGAAATACCTGTGAAGGATTTGGGCCGCCAGCGGCGCAGCGTCGGCGCCGCCCGTACCTCTCTTCAGGAAAATCACCAGGGCGATTTCCGGCGCGTCGGCGGGAGCGTAACCCACAAACCATGCATGTGTCACGCGGCTGCCATCCAGAGCGCCGGCGGTTCCCGTCTTGCCCGCCACGCTCACCCCGGGAATTGCGGCGGCCCGGCAGGAGCCCATCTCCACACACTCGCGCAATCCCTCTGAGAGAACTGCCAGAGTGCCGGGCCTCAGCGAAATCACACGGTTCAATCTTGGCCCCCCGCGTTGCCCGGGCATGACGAGGTCAAAAACCCTTCC
>JASHTZ010000144.1 GCA_030040295.1 Terriglobia bacterium
CACTACAGGAGTCTGCGCCAGCCTGCGAGGCTTTGCGCCTTGGCGTCTTTGCGTGAGGTGTTTTTCTTTTGAGTGAGCTTTTTCCCAACTCCTCCACAGCGTCCCCGGCCGGATTCTGTAGCGGCGCTCTATGAGCGTCGATATCCACCCTACGTCCCGCCGGCGGTTTGCGGCGGGTTTTGCGCGAGATTCAAAATGATCTGAAACCAAAAATTCGGCTGATAGGTGATCTGGAGCGGCGCGCCACGCAGGTCGCCCTGCATTCCGAGTAATATTTCGAATGCGTTTTTGTTGCCCGTTTCCTCGCCCTGCACCACAAAATGCGCTTCCTTGAGGTGATGATAAGTGCGGTCGAGCGGCGCGCCTGCTCCGTGCAGGTTTACGTGCACCGTTTTCGCTTCAACGTTGTTAACGCTCGTCAAAGTGGCCGTGTAATGGCGGGCGTTGTAAATGTAGCAGAGGGAAACGGGTGTGGGCCGGCCTGCCACTGCCGCGTCCATCAATTGCAGGACGGTGGAAAGGAATTCCCCCACGCGCGGGCACGCGCTTACCGCCGCGCCGTCCAGCCGGCGCACGCGCCGCTGAGGATTATTCTGCAATTGCTGCAAGGTGGTTCTTTCGGCCTCGGCGTATTGACGGAAATCGAAATCGGTGCTCGACATGAAGGGGACGGTGGTGGAAAGCGCGCGGCCCTCATCCACGCGGCTGATGATTCCCTCGAAAAGATGATCACCATTGGCCTTTTCCTTGGAGAGTTCCTTTTGCATGGCCATCACCGATTGCCCTTTGGACGATTTCATAAATCCGAAAAATGCGCTGGCCTGCCCCGAGCCCGTAGCGCGCAACACTTCCGTGCCCGCGCCCCAGCGATTGATAGATAGCGGAGCCTTGCTGGGATCGGATCCAAAGAGAACTTGAATCATCTTCTCCGGGTCGTCTCCGGAAGCCTTCCCGATGCGCACGTACCCGCCGCCCACATCGTCTTTCCCAGTCCAGAAAAAGAGTAGGCGCAACCTGCAGGTCATCACGTAGCGATATTCGGATTCAACGTTGTCCTCGCGCCCGATCCAGCGCGCGGCTTCCTGGATGGCAGATTGATCGGAGGTGCTATCGACGGTCGGGCCGGCGGCGGAAAACGCCAGAGGCAAGGTCAGGGAGAGCATGCCCATCAGCATTCCGGGAAGCCTGAAGCGGCGCGGCATCGGTTCGAGTGTTTCTCCTTGATTGGAAACCGGAAACTAATCATCCTCCGGGAAGGCCGGAGGCTTTGCGGTGGCTCACCCCTCAAAGGGGTCTGACCGCCACCGCCAGGAAGAAACCCCTCATCCGGCCTCGTTCCTCAGCCACCTTCTCCCCAGGGGAGAAGGAAAACAATTCTTTTCCCTCTCCCCTGGGGAGAGGGTGGCTCGCATCCGGCGTTCTCATCAGCCGGGGCGAGTCGGGTGAGGGGTCTCTTCGGCGCGCTCTACAGGCCAGGAAAGCGTACTTCGGGAATTGCCAAGCATTTACTGCTGTCCCGGCAAAGCTGGGGGATATCCCAACGGATTCGAGTTCCCAATTCCCGCTACGTTGCCGCCTTCAGGGCGTGGGTGGGCACCAGATGCCATATATCGGCCACATATTCTTTGATCGTGCGATCCGAGGAGAATTTGCCCGAGCGCGCCACGTTGAGAATCGCCATCCGGTCCCAAACTTCGGCGTTCCGGTAGGCCGTGTCGACACGCTCCTGAGTTTTGATGTAATCCCGCAAATCGGCCAGCAGCATGTAGTGGTCGCCACCCTCCAGCAGCGATTGCACGATGGGCCTGAAGATTCCGGGCTCCATCAGGCTGAAAAAGTCCTTTTCAATCAACTGAAGGGCGCGGCGAATTTCTTCGTCGCGATTGTACACGTCGCGGGGATTGTAGGAGGCGCGGCGCTGTTCCACTTCCTCAGCCTTCAGCCCGAAGATGAAGATGTTTTCCTCGCCGACTTCTTCGAGGATTTCCACGTTTGCGCCGTCCAGCGTCCCGATGGTCACCGCGCCATTGAGCTGCATCTTCATGTTTCCTGTGCCGGAGGCTTCCGTACCGGCCAGCGAAATCTGCTCGCTCAAATCCGCGGCGGGAATGATCTTCTGGGCGAGAGACACGCGGTAATTGGGCATGAAGACCACCTTGATTTTCCCCTCCGTCTGCGGGTCGCCGTTCACCACTTCCGCCACCTGATTAATCAGCTTGATAATCAGTTTGGCCATGAAATAGCCCGGGGCGGCTTTGGCGCCGAAGATGAATGTGCGAGGAACAACGTCAAGCCCGGGATTCAGCTTCAGGCGGTCATAGAGCACCACGATGTAGAGAACCAGCAGCAGTTGGCGCTTGTATTCGTGCAGCCGCTTCACCTGAACATCAAAGAGCGAGTCGGGATTGACGCGAATTCCCGTTTCCAGCGCGATCAGGTGGGCCAGCGCTTCCTTGTTCTGCCGCTTGGCGGCGCGAAATTTCTTGCGGAAGGCAGGGTCCTTGGCCAGGGGCTCAAGTTTTCGCAGCTCGTCCAGGTTGGTAATCCACTTGCGGCCGATGGACTCCGTAATCAAATTGGAAAGCGGCGGGTTGGCGTTCAGCAGCCAGCGCCGCGGGGTGATGCCGTTGGTTTTGTTGTTGAATTTTTCCGGCCACATTTCCGCAAAATCGCGCAGCACTTCTTTTTTCAGAAGCTCGGTGTGAAGCCTGGCAACGCCGTTCACCGAGCACGACCCCACCGTGGCCAGGTGCGCCATGCGAACGTACCTTTCTCCGCTCTCATCGATGATGCTCATGCGGCGCAGGCGCGCGTCATCGGTGTGCCAGCGGGTGGCCACCTCGCGCAAAAAGCGCGCGTTAATCTCGTAAATGATCTGCAAATGCCGGGGAAGCAATCGCTCAAACATCCTGACCGGCCATTTTTCCAGCGCCTCGGGCAGGATGGTGTGGTTGGTGTAACCCACCGAGGCGGTGGTGATTCGCCACGCCTGGTCCCAGCCCAGCCCTTCGCGGTCCATCAGCAGACGCATCAGCTCCGGAATGACCAGCGATGGATGCGTGTCATTGAGTTGAATAAACGCCTTGCTGGGAAATGAATTCCAATCGAGGTTGTCCTTCTTATAGCGCCGCAGAATGTCCTGAAGCGAGCAGGAGACGAAGAAGTATTGTTGTTTCAGGCGCAGCTCTTTACCCTCGAAAATGTTGTCATTGGGGTAGAGAACCTTGGTGAGATTCTCCGCCAGGACTTTGTTGGCCACCGCGTCCACGTAAGAGCCGCGATTGAAGTCATCCAGGTCGAATTCCTCCGCCGCCTTGGCGCTCCACAGTCGCAGCGTATTCACCGTGTGAGCGCCAAAGCCCACCATGGGAAGGTCATAAGGCATTCCCACCACGGTTTTGGTGTCAACCCAATGCCACTCGGTCCCCTCCGGCCCCTTGCGGGTTTCCACACGGCCTTCAAATTGAACTTGAAACGAATACTCGGGATGGGCGATTTCCCACGGGTAGCCGAGCTTCAGCCAGTCGTCCGGAACCTCCACCTGATAGCCGTTTACGATGCGTTGATTGAAGATGCCGAAATCATAGCGCAGGCCGTAACCGACGGAGGGCAGATTGAGCGTGGCGAGCGAATCCATGAAGCAAGCCGCCAACCGCCCCAGCCCGCCGTTGCCCAGGCCCGCGTCAGGTTCTTGCGCCAGCAACTCCTCCCATCCGATGCCGATTTCCTCGATGGCCTGGCGGCAGGCGTCTTCGAGAAGCAGGCTCATGACGTTGTGCTCAAACGATTGGCCAATCAGAAATTCCAGCGACAGGTAGTAGACCCTTTTCACATTCTCGCGATGGTGCGTCTGCTGGGTGGCAATCCAACGCTCAATCAGGCGGTCGCGCACGGCCAGCGCAAAGGCATAGTAGCGGTCGCGGGTGGTGGCGCTGTACCGGTCCTTGGCCAGGGTCCGGCGCAGATGGTGCATGAAGGCTGCACGCAGTTCTTTCACTGATCTCGGGTCCGCTTCCACAGTAGCCGCAGTAACCGGAACATCGGTCTCGAATTCCATATCGCTCCCTTAAGGGCCGCTTTTGCGTTCGCCCTCGTGCGCGATTATCCCTCTTAAGAACCCAATAGTCCAACTGAGGGGAGGCTCCGGAATCCGGGATCTAGAGTCGTGTGGAGCGCCGGCCATCCCAGACCCGCAGGGCCGGCCCTCGCTCGGAGTTCCAAGGGCTGTCGGGTCAATACGTTGTATTGTATACGGGCTTTAACCGATTGTAGAAATCGCCCACGCACGGTTAATTTGCCCATGGTAAGGATTCAGAATGAGTTTCGCGACAGCCATAATATCTAAGTTTGAGAATGCCATTCGGGAAGCTCGGGCTCACTTTAAGCTCTTCGGGATTCATGGTCTTTTTCTGGTAATCAAGTCTCGTTTGCTCAGGAAGCGCACCCAAGTCAAATTGAACGTGCCCGGGTTCAGCCACCCGCTGCACTTACGATTAAGGACTTCCGACGTGAGGCTGTTTTCCACGATTTTAATGGATTCCCAGTATGCCTGTGGGGACCGCACGACCCCCAAAGTCATTGTTGATGGCGGGGCCAACATCGGTCTAACCTCGGTGTGGTATGCAAACCAGTATCCCCAGGCACGGATATTCGCGATCGAGCCTGAGCCCTCCAATTTTGAAATGCTCAGGCAGAATACAACCCCCTACACCAACATAACCCCGATTCGCGCAGCCATTTGGAAGGAAGACTGCGAACTCAACATGTTTGACCCCGATGGTGGTGTTTGGGGTTTCTGGGGATTTCGCATCGCTCCGCCCGATGCTCAAGGAGCGTCCCCCGGCCGGCGCTGGACCGTCCCGGGCGTTACGATCAGCAGCGTGATGAAGGACAACGGCATTGACTTCATTGACCTCCTCAAGCTCGATGTCGAGGGGGCTGAAAAGGAATTGTTCGAAAACTCTACAGCCTGGATCAATCGCGTAGGCTCGATAGCTGTTGAAACCCACGACTGGTTTAAGCAGGGATGCCGTGACTCGATGCTTGCTGCCACAAAGGGCTTTGGCACGAGATGGGAGCGGGGCGAAATCACCTTCATTCAGAGGTCGAATCCAGCCGGAGAAGGTTTCCCAACACGGGGCTTGACTGAAGTCGTATGTTCCCATTCCACCCCGAGATTACCTTTGAAAATCCGGGAATGCCAGCCAGTTTACAAGAACGAAATGTAATTACCGGGCCGAGATCAAGAGGAGTGATCCATGAAAAAAACATGCCTTGCGTTCATGATAATTGCGTTTCTCGCGCCAAGCGCTTTTGCGAGTGTGGGGGGAATTATTCAAGGTGGAAATCCTCCAAGCACCACAGTACTATTGGCACCCTGCGGGTCAACAGGAACACTCTACACTAACCTGACAAAAGGAAACATGCAGATTGAATTGAGCCTCACCAACTCCGGGGCTTGCAGCATGTCGTTTTCTTGGACCGATGCGGAGGGACAGGCACAGAGCATCGACATTGATTCTAACGCGTCCACAGTCTTTTCCACTTCGTTACGGGCAGGAGGTGAATTGTCATGGGCTTCCCCCACAAGTGCAGGCCCCGTAACAATCCTCTGGGAACTCGAGCAACCGCCATCGCAGAGCGTCGGCGTTCCGTCCGGGTTCAATCCCGACCAGTTGCTGGGAACACCGTGCGGGTCGATGGGTACTCTCTATAAGAACCTGACACGGTCTTCCATCACGATAAACCTGGGCATGACAAATTCGTATGATTGTGAGTTCGCTCTCTCATGGACAGACACTGCCGGCCGCGCCCAAAAGATAGATCTCGGATTGGGTAGTTCGCAGGGCTTCTCGACCACTTTACCGCCAAGCGGCGTAATCACATGGACTGCGGGAAGCGGCTCTGGCCCTATATCCGCGGGATGGCGGCTTGAGCGAGTCGTCAGCACCCTCTCCAACGAGCAGTTTGAGGAGAAGGGAAAGGGAAACTGGTGACGGAAAGCTTCTCCGGTTTTCCTTCCGTCCCGCGCGCCCTGCTTCCCTGGGCGCGGCCAGAACGGTTTCCGCAATTTAAGAGGCCCACGCCGCGGGCAAGTACCATTTACATTTTCCTCTCCATGGATACTGCGCCGGGGTTGAGCATTACCGCACTTGCGGCATGGCCATCTCCGGTTTCAGGACTCCGATTCCCGATCTGACCGGGATGAATTCGGACCTGCCATGCGCACCGGCAGGACGTCCGTGCCACAGCGGGCAAGATGCCCGCACTACTTCGCTCCGGCGACCTTCCCTTGCGCCAGCGCCCGCGCGATGAGCGCCCGCCCTTCATCCTGAATTCGCCGCAGGTGCTCGACGCCTTTCATGCTTTCGGCATAAAACTTGTAGACGTCTTCGGTCCCCGAGGGCCGCGCGGCGAACCAGCCGTGTTCGGTCACGACCTTGATTCCGCCGATGGCCGCGCCGTTGCCGGGAGCATTCGAGAATTTGGAGATAATCTTATCGCCTGCCACTTCGGTATCGAGCACCTGGGCCGGCGTCAAACTGCCCAGCGCGGCTTTTTCCGCAGGCGAGGCGGGCGTATCGGTGCGCTCATAAACCATCTCGCCGAACTCGCTGGTGAGGGCGCGGTGGTGCTCGGAAGGGTCGCGTCCGGTATTGGCGAGAATCTCCGCTGCCAGCAGGCCGAGAATCAAGCCGTCCTTGTCAGTGGTCCAAACCCCGCCACCCCTGCGCAGAAACGATGCACCGGCGCTTTCTTCACCGCCGAACCCCAGCGCGCCGCCCTGCAAGCCTTCCACAAACCACTTGAAACCCACCGGCACTTCCACCAGTTTGCGTTTCAGGCGCGCCGCAACTCGGTCAATCAAGCTGCTGCTCACCACGGTCTTGCCCACGCCCGCCGCGCCGGCCCAACCGGGGCGATTCTGGAAGAGATAATCGATGGCTACGGCGAGATAATGATTGGGATTCATCAGTCCGCCCGTGCGCGTCACGATACCGTGGCGGTCGGCGTCCGTATCATTGGCAAATGCCACGTCAAAGCTTCCTTTGCGCTCGATCAAACCGGCCATAGCGTAGGGCGAAGAGCAATCCATGCGGATTTTGCCGTCCCAATCGACGGTCATGAAGCGAAACGTGGGGTCAATCGAATCGTTCACGATCTTGAGGTTGAGATGATAGCGCTCCGCGACTGGCTCCCAGTAGGCGACGCTCGCGCCGCCCAGCGGATCGACGCCGATTTTCACTCCGGCGCCGGCGATGGATTTCAGGTCGACCGCAGTTTCGAGATCATGCACATAGGTTGAGACGTAATCCCACGGCTTGGCGGCGGCACGCGCCCGCGAGTAAGGCACGCGCTGCACGTCGCGGAGGTTGTTCTCGAGGATCTGGTTGGCGCGCTGCTCGATCCACTTGGTGACGCTCGTATCGGCCGGGCCGCCTTCGGGCGGATTGTACTTGAAGCCGCCGTCTTCAGGAGGATTGTGCGAGGGCGTGATGACGATTCCATCCGCGGGGCTCGCGGGCTTCGAGCGATTGTAATTCAAAATGGCGTGGGAAACGGCGGGAGTTGGAGTGTATCCGCCCATCGAATCCACCATCACCTGAACGCCGTTGGCGATCAGCACTTCAAGCGCCGTTGCGAGTCCCGGTTCGGATACGGCGTGCGTGTCCCGGCCGATGAAAAGCGGTCCGGCAATGCTGCGCTGCTTGCGGTATTCGCAAATCGCCTGGCTGATGGCCAGAATGTGCGCTTCGTTGAAGCTCAACCGCAGCGGAGAGCCGCGATGGCCCGAGGTACCAAAGGCCACGCGCTGCTCCTTCACCCCGGCGTCGGGTAGCTCGCTGAAGTAAGCGGTAATCAGCTTCGGGATGTTTATCAATTCACTTGCGTCGGCGAGTTTTCCAGCCTTAGGGTGGATTTGCACAATGTAGCTCCGCAGTCACTTTATCGCATTGCCCGTCCGATTGGATGATGCGCGTCCCTAAAAGGCTGGAGCGCTTTCGAACATCCTTAGTATTTTCATATATATCCCAGGATGCACCTTAATTTTGGCATTTCCACGCACCGATCACGAAGCGTCAGTCTTTTTTTTCAACAAGTTCTGGGGTAATCCCCCTAATAGAGCGTTTGCCTCTTCTCCGCCGAATGCTCAAAATCGGGTCGAGCTTCGTCTTTAACACCTCTTTGATCCTCCCACCCATTATGTTCTCTTGAGCCTCGGTTTCAAGTAATCATCCTTCGGCAGAGCCGGAGTCTTTCCGGCGACTGGCCCCTCAAAGGGGCCTGACTGCCACCGCCAACAAACCCCTCACCTTATCACCCCTTCTCCCCTCTTCCCCTCTCCCCGGGGAGAGGGAAGAGGGGGAGGGGAGTTGGGGTGAGGGGTCCGTTTGATACGATTAAACCCACCACTTGCTGACTCCTGGAACTGTCAAACTTCGACTGCCACCCCGGCAAAGCCGGGGGATCCCCCAACCAATTGGGGCGAAACAGAGAGCGGGTGAGTCCATTCCTGAGACAGCCCCTGAACCGAGCAACAACGAAAGTAACAAGGGGTATACGATACCACATAGTACATATAGTGTCTAGGGCCGCTCGGGTGGCACCTTTATTTCTTCCCTACCAAACTGCCCACCGACCCCCGCACACATATGTGAAATCCGCGAACAGCGTCAGAACAGTCCCATTATGCCAAACCCGCGGAGCTCAAAAGCCGCATAGTCTCTGGATTGCGCGACTAGGCGCTACCCACTCAAGAGAAAAACACCTCACGCAAAGATGCCAAGGCGCAGAGCATCGCAAAGCAAACAGAGGATGCCTACCTTGCGTGACTTTGCGCCTTTGCGTGAGATTGTTTATTTTTTCACAGCTTCGCCGCCTCGCCCCTACGAGCGCGATCAACGCAGTTTTTTAAACCGACCCGTGGCGCACGGCTATTGCGACGTAGAGCCGAAGAATAGCTAAGGCGAGATGAAAATCGGCGAAGCGCTTAGTGATGTCCGCCACCGCCACTCGAGCCGCCACTGGCGTGGCCACCACCGCTCGAACCGCCCCCCGAAAAGCCTCCGCCCGCGTGACCCGCGCCCCCGCCGGAGCGTCCCGCGCTGCTGCCCGAAAAGCCGCCTCCGCCCGTTGAAGCATGCGATGCGAAGGCCGGGGCGGAGCGTCCCTGCGACGATGGAAGGATGGGGCCGCCCATGGAACTTGGTCTACTCCCGCCCTTTTCATTGCCAAAGGTCACGGTGCGAAATTCGCCTGCCGAACCATGCACTGCATAACGCCCACCCAGGGTTAAGCCTGCGGCCACGCGCAACGGTTGATGACCGGAATGCGAAAGTAGCGCACTCTCCCTTCCCGGATCGCCTCCCATCAGGATGGCTGAAGGCGCAGAACCATGATGAGGGCCAAAGCCCATCCCACCTTCGCCACCTTCTGGCTGCACCGCAGCCATGGTGGTGCTGCCCCTTGCCGCTATCTCAACGCCTGAGGTTCCAACCGCCGGCGGCATGCTCGGCTGAAAAGGCGGTTTCGAAATTGCGCTGCCGCCGGTGGGTGCAATCTGGTTCACCATATGAGGCGTAATCATCTCCCCGTTTTTCACCACCTCGGTGGAGACCGTCACCAATCCTCGCGCGAAATGGCCGGGGCCCGGACGAGGATGAATCGTCCCCGTTCCTGGCAAAGCAAGGGGCGTGCCCTTGGGCGACCAGCCAATCCAACCCGGCCCCCCATAGAAATTGACGAGCGCAGGTTGCCAGAATCCGCAGCCACCCATGGGCGGGGTCCAGAACCAGCCCATCATGTCGTCATAATCCCAGAGGCCGCAATGGTAAGGTGTCCACCCCCAGGGCTCATCAGCGATCCAGGTGTAACCCATGCCCGGGTACCATCCCCACTGACCCATGGTGAACGGCGCCCAGCCCGCGCCCACGTAAGGTGACCAGCCGATGCGCCCGTTGGGAAACTGCATCCACTCGCCGTAGGTGTTCAAATCGCCCCAGCCGGCCATGGAACCGTAGGAGTTCGCCAGCCCGTCTTCCTCTGCCAGCAACGCTTGCTTGTCTCGCGCCTCGGTCCACTGGTCCCACGCGTCTTTCGAAATGCTCTTCGAGGTGTCTTGCGCCAGTTCGGTCGTGCCGATCGTGTGTTCCATCACCTTTCCCGTGGTCAGCAGGGCGGACTGTGTGGCGTTGGCAACCTCCACCGAACCGCTGAACACTTCCACGCGGAAGTGCGTCGCGTCCATATCGGTTCGAAATTCGCACTTGTAGTGCGCCGTCACCGTGGAGTCCGCAACCGCAACGTGATAAACATCCTCGTAGTTTGGCTGGAAATAGATGGTGCCGTTTTCGGCATGGCGTGAGGAAGGTCCCGAACTCCGTTCAGGCATGAAATGGAACGTGGCATAGCCCTGCTCAAACGTTATACCGTTCAACTTGTTGCCGTCAGCGTCAAGCGCCAGTTGATTGAAGAGCAGGCGGGAAAGCTCGCCCAGACGCGCTGTGGAACCGTTCTCAAATTCCACTTCGGCGTAACTGCCCGCGCCGCTTGAAAGCTCAAAACCTTCCTGGATGGGAGTATTCACCATCGCTTTCTCCGGCTGGTCCACTCCCGGACGCTTGATCATAATGATGCCGCTCAAATAGCTCAACCGCACGACTCGCACATGCGATTTCGCCACCTGCGAATCGGCTGATGGGTTGTACTCCATCGTTTTCCCTTTAGCTACCGTAATGGAATTCGAGTGAGCCGAGACCCCCACGGAGCCCGTCGATACGTACAGGTGCACCTTGCCCGAACTAAAACCGAGTTGAAATTGGGACTTGCCGTTGACGGTCATCGTGGCGTCGGCAACCTTCACCTTGTAGGCATTCCTTGAGTCGGAAGCCAGGTTAAAGCTCATGCGTCCATTTTCCAATGTCACTACGCTCAGGCGATTGCCCGCGGCATCAGCGCTGAGCTCGGTAAATTGGGCTTTGGTTAGTCCGTTCAACTGAACTGTGGAGCCGTTCTCAAGCCCCACGGCCGCATAAGCGCCGCCGGCGGTGGATAGTTCCGAGCCCTCCGAAATGAGCGTGTTCAGCGTCGCCGGCACGCCCTCATCGGCACCCGGACTCTTCACGGTCACTCTCCCGGTGACATTGGTCACCCTGGCGGAACGCCCTGTGGAAGGATTCTGTTCAGAAAAGAGAGCTGCGGGAAGGAAGAGCAGCCCCACGACCATAATCACGAGTACGCGTCGCATCAGATCGTATCTCACGGCCGGCCTCCTGCGACGGATTGCTAATCCCATCGCTGTAGCTTATGACGAATCAGCGCCTGCAATAGTTGCAAGCTGGGGGACGGATCGAGACAGGTCGAGGAGTGGAGCACTACGTGTCTTCCGGTCAGGTTCAGAAAGTCAGCGAAGGTGGACTGTGAACTTGCCCCCAAAGAGTGCAAAATCATAACGCATCAGACTAGTGGTGCTGGCCGCTGGTGTTGCTGGTGCGTGCGCCACTCTGGGCGCTTGAACCAATTGAAGAAGCGCCATTATTACCGCCCATTCCCGGATTGGCAGCCCCGCCGGGCGACGCCGCGTCCCCTTCATTCGAGGGATGGGAAAGAGAGACCTGTTGTCCGTGACGCAGAAGAACAGGGCCCGCGCCCGCAGAGAGACCTGTCATTCCTCGCGGCCCCTGCCCGGCCATTGCGCCGCCCTCAGCATTTCCACGAAACTCGCCCACGGCTCCGCGCACCGCGAAGCGCCCTCCCAACGTTGTACCCGCACGCACGCGAAGAGGTTGATGTGCCGAGCCTTGCAGCGCCTCCTCTCGCACGCCACTGCCACCCATCAATACCGAAGGAGGGGCCATTGCGTGCGTGGTTGCGCCGCCCGCCGTGAAAGAGGCAAGCTCATTTGCGGAGATCCTCACACCTGAAAGCATCGCGCCCGCGCCGGGCTCAAAGGGCAGCTTATTGATGCGGGTTCCCGCCGAAAGCGGAACCTGCGTCACGGATTGCGGAGTGATCATCGTCCCGCTCTGCACCACTCCACCCGCGACAGTGGTCATGAGCGGACGGCTGCTGTTGCCGAAAACTCCCAGGGGGGCCCAGCCTATCCACCCCGGTCCGGAATACCAGTTGACCAGAGCAGGCGAGAAACTCGAGAAGCTCCCGGGAATCCAAAACCAGCCAAATTCCGCCGAGTAGTCCCACGCGCCGAAGTGATAGGGCAACCAGCCCCACGGTTCGCCGCCAATCCACGTGTAACCCATGCCCGGATACCAGCTCCACATTCCCATGGAGAACGGCGACCACCCCGCGGCCGCGAAAGGCGACCAACCATAGCCGAATCCCGGGAAAAATCCCCATTCGCCGTAGGTATTCAAATCACTCCAGCCGTAAAGCATGCCCGGCGATGCCACGGCCGAATCCGCGAGTGAAAGCTGCGCCTGAGTATCACGCTGCGAGGTCCACTTGTCCCAGGAATCCTTCACAATT
>JASHTZ010000145.1 GCA_030040295.1 Terriglobia bacterium
CTGGCGCGCTGAGGCGCATAACACATTCGTTGCGGAAATTTCCATGACACTTGGGGTGAATCTTTCTGCGCGGCCTCTTGATAATAGGTCAGGGGCAGCTCCTGGCGCCTTCGTTCGCCCTCGGGTGAACCCATTCCGGTACTACACGTTGGCGTAATAGACAACATGCCCAAGTACCCTTCTGCGAGTATGAATCCATCATTCCTCCCCCGCGGGATTTGCCTGCTCGTCGTGACGCTCTCCGTGGGCTTGGGAACGCTCAATGCCGGAGGGGAGATTTATGTCGAGACGGTAATCGACCCAAGCGGCCAGCTCCACATCACGACCAAGCACAAACACGAAATCGTGCCCCCAAAGGAGCCGCAGCAAGTCAGCTTTGCCGATGCCCAAATCGCCCCGGACGGCCGGGTGGTCGGCTGGTTGGCGATGTATCCAAACTGTTGCGCCAGTTACCCCGTGGCTCTGAAGCTGGTGGTGCTTCTGAACGGCGAGCAGCGCACTTACAAGGGCACCGGACTGCCGATTTCGGAGTGGCGCTTTTGGGCTCAGGGCAAGCAGGTTGCATTCAAGCAGGAAACCGAACATGGCGGCAATGCCGTTCATTACGAGTTGCGCGACGTGGATACGGGAGCTCTGGCCGACAAGTACGACCCTGACGTAAATCCTGGCGTTACCAAACCGCCGCGCTGGGTGGTGGCGTTGGACTCGGCGGGCTAGGCACAGCCGGTTGGATCCGAGGGCGTGTGCCCATCCACAATCGAGGACACGAGGAGACGGGGAGATGATCACAAGAACCTTCACGACGACGATCTTCCACAAGGACGGTATGTGCTGGATCCCTCTCGGATTCGACCCCAAGAGCGTCTTCGGCACGATTCGCGCGCCCGTCAAAGTGACGCTGAACGGATACACCTTTCGCAGCACCATCGCGGCGATGGGCGGGCCGCCCTTCATCCCGTTTCGGAAGAGCAATCGCGAGGCAGCAGGCTTGAAAGGCGGCGAGAGACTCGCGGTGCGATTTGAGCTCGACACCGAAAAGCGCGTCGTGAAACCTCCCGCCGACTTCGTTAAGGCGCTTAAGGCTGCTCCGCCCGCCTGGGAGCGATGGCAGGAACTCAGTTACACCTTTAAGCGCGAGCACGTGGAGGCGCTCGCAGGGGCCAAGAAGCCGGAGACGCGCGCACGCCGCCTTGCAAATTCTGTTGAAGCCATCCGGCAGAGGCCCGAGCGGAAGCGGAAGAGTCAGCAATAAGGCCGACGAACCATCATGATTGCCACCGTCACTTTGAACCCGTCGATCGATAAAAGCATCATTGTGCGAGAGTTTGAAATCGGCAAAACCAATCGCGGCGAAGTGGTCCGCGTGGAGGCCGGAGGCAAGGGGATCAACGTCGCGAAGGCGCTCAAACTTTGGGGCGCCACGGTGTTCGCGCTGGGCATGGTGGCGCGCAGCGATGGGCAATACATTCTTGACGCCATCAGCGCTCAGGGGATTCCCGCCGATTTCATTCGTTTCCCCGGTGAGACGCGCATCTGCCTGAAGATCCATGACACCAAGAGCGGCGCGGAGACTGAGCTGAACGAGCTGGGACCGCACGTAACCCCCGCCGACCTTGCCGGACTGCGGCGGAAGATCGAACATTATGCGCCGCGTTGCGATGTGATGGTCTTTTCCGGAAGCTTGCCGCCGGGTGCGCCGCTGGGAACCTTTGCCGATTTGATTCGCCTGGCCGCTGAACGCGGTGCCAAGTGCATTTTGGATACAAGCGGGCAGGCGCTGAAGCTCGGATTGGCCGCCAGGCCGTACCTTGTTAAACCCAATCGGGCGGAGGCGGCGGAGCTCCTGGGCCGACCGCTGAAGACTCGCGATGAACTGTTGGAAGCGGCGCGCGAGATGATGCAGATGGGAGCTGAGCAGGCCCTGATTTCGTTGAGTGCGTTGGGCGCGCTGGGCGTGGCCGGCACGGAGGCCGTGTTTGCTTCACCGCCTGACATCGAGTTTCGGAGCAGCACGGGCGCGGGCGATGCGATGGTTGCGGCCATGGCCATTGCGGTCGTCGAGCGGATGCCCTTTCGCCAGGCCTTTCGCCTGGCCGTCGCTGCCGGTGCTGCCACCGCGGCGCAGGAAGGAACCAAAATGGCGGAACTCTCCGCCGTGAAGCAGTTGACTCCCAAGGTTACTTTGAAAGAGGCGGTGGGATAAGCCGCGGAATCCAGCGGGGCACAGCGCGAAGAAAGTCCTCGTAATCCTTCCCGAACCTCTTTCGCAAGCCGGGCTCTTCTGCGAAAACCACGAAGGCGTGAACCAGCAGGAACGCCACGCCGGAGAACAATGCCATCGCAACGGATCGAAGATAGAGGGCCCATCCCAGAAGCATTGTAACTCCACCGATATACATCGGGTTGCGCACAAGCCGGTAAGGGCCATGCGGGATGAATTTCCTGGGCGGATCAAAAACCGCGGGCGTGCCGCGGCCTTCGAAAACGAAAAACCCAATGGTGGTGAGCGCCAGCGCCGCGCCCGCCGCCATCAGCGCGATTCCGGGAGCGGTCAACCATTTCGGAACCCTGAACGGAATCTCTTTATCCAGCGGACGGCACATGAGCGCCGCCCATCCCCAAGCCGCGAGAAAGAGCGACGCGTAAACAATTGTTCGAAGTGCAATCCAGGCGCGGCTCATGCAATTAATCCCGGCTACTGATTTCCTTGCGGGCTGAGGCGCTGCACGGCCTTCTGATAGGTGGAATTTTGAGGATCCAGATCAAGGGCCATGTGGTACTCCTGCAATGCCGACGTCCGGTCGCCCTTGCTTTCATAAGCGTAACCCAGGCTGTAGTGCAACGCCTTGTTGTTGGAATTCAATTGCACCGCCTCTTTGTATTCGCCGATGGCGCCGTCCCAATCCTTTTTGTGCAACAACCTGTTGCCCAAATTGATGTGCGCCTGCTCATTGGAGGGATTGAGGCGCGTCGCCAGGCGATATTCGGCGATAGCCCCGTCCTGATTGTCTTTCTGTGTGAGCGCGAGACCGAGATCGAAATGCGCCAGGTCATTGTTGGGATTCAAATTGAGTGCCTGGCGATATTCCGCAATTGCGCCATCCCAATCTTTGTTCTGCGCGTGGGCATTTCCCAGGCCAATGTGCGCCTGGTCGCTTTCCGGGTTCAGTTGAATCGCGGCCTGATACTCCGGAACGGCGTCCGTCCAGTCGTTCTTTGCGGCCAGGCGGTTGGCCAGGTTCACGTGCGCCTGGTCGTTGCTGGGATTCAGACGAATGGCTTCGCGATATTCGGAAATAGCGCCATCCTGATCGCCCTTCTGGCCCAGCGCTTGTCCCAAAATGACGTGGGCTCGATCATTATTCGGGCTGATCGCGATAATCTCGCGCGCTTCAGCGGCCTGGCCGTCCCAATTTCCCTCTTTCCCTAATGTAAATCCCAGATCAATGAGCAGGTCGGGATTTTT
>JASHTZ010000146.1 GCA_030040295.1 Terriglobia bacterium
CCGCTCAGCAGCCCGGTGTCGTTGTAAACCACGGGCACGTTGCGAACCTGCCGCACCATTTCACACACTTGCTGCATGAAAGCTTCAATCACGTCGTGCGTTAGCCACTGCTGATATTCGAAATCGTCATCCCAGGTCGTGCCGGCATCCTGCAAGGGAATCCCTTTCCCACGCGCTTTCTGGTACGCCGCCTTGCAGTATTGGCAGTGGCAATAGTGCAGGCGTTGGTCCATCCCCTGGTACGGACCGTCGAAATACATCAGGTCCACGGGATAATTGGTCACCACTTCGCGCACCGCCTGCAAGGTTTGCTCCCGCAGCGGGCTGTTCAAGCAGCCTTCATGGAATTCGGTCCAGCCAAAGTGCCGCGTCACGTAAGGACGGCCCTCGGCGTCGTAGCGCATCCAATCGCGATATTGCGGATTATCGCTATGCACATCCATGAACGGATGGTTGAGGGGATTGTAAGCCACAACCTTCAGACCCGCGTTGTGAAACAGCTCGACGGTCTGGCGGAAGGGGTCACGGCCGCCCAGCTCCGGATGCCGCGGCAATTTCGTCTGAGTTGGATAAAACGCCAGGTAGGAAAATGTGGGATAACGTATCGCATTGAAGTTGATCCGCCGTGCAATCTCGAGGGCTTTTTCCGGTTCATAATCGAGGGAGGGATAAAACGGCGGAGCGTATCCCTCGGCAATCATCAGGCGGACAGATCGCATCCACTCAAAACCGGCCTTCGTGGGAATCGCGGCTTCGCTTTGAGTTCTGGCTTCCGCAGGAGGCGCCTTTGCCCCCAGGGTAGCCAATGCCGCGCCCGCGCTCGCCCGCTGTAAGAGCTGGCGGCGGCTGATTTTTTTCATGGTCTTGCCCCCGTCCGCGGCCTCGCCGCGAAATGCCCCAAGGATGTCACTGCCCTGCCTCGTGGTCAACCCTTGAAGATGGGTTTTCAGAATTGTTTTGCGAACAGCTTCGTGGCAACATCTTGGCCTTGTATTGGAGTTCAATATGACCAGGCGGGAAGTTTTTGAAATGCTCGGGAAGTCGGCACTAGTGGGTGGAATCGCGAGCCTCCCCACCGCAGGATTAGGAAGATCACAGGGCGCGAATACCTCGACGCCGCCCCCCAGCTTGCTTCCCGGAACCGAACCTCTAACGGCGGAAGGGGACCTCGCGGCCCAGATGGTGGAAGGCTTGCACCGCCATCTGCTTCAACTCACCAGCGAGTCCGTGGAGGCTCGTGCTGCGCGGTGGAACCAGGATTACTCGACTCACGCCGCCTATGAAGCGTCAATAGAACCCAATCGGAATCGCCTTCGCCAATTGATTGGATTAATCGATGAGCGAGTTCCAGATTCTACTCCGCATCTTGAGCTTTCGCTCAAATCTCCCTCCGCTTACATTGAGGGCAAGGGATATATGGCCGCGAGCGCGCGTTGGCCAGTGCTCGAGGGTGTTGATGCCGAAGGGTTGCTGCTGGTTCCCTCGACTGATAACCCGAGGGCCTGCATTGTGGCGCTGCCCGACGCGGATTGGACTCCGGAAATGCTGGTGGGTTTGGCTCCGGGAGTCCCTCCCCAAGCCCAATTCGCCCGGCGACTGGCGGAAAACGGCTGCAAGGTGATGATTCCCACGCTGATCAACCGCAGCGACGAATGGTCCGGCAATCCCGCGATCGGAAAATCCACCAATCTGACGCATCGCGAATTCATATACCGCATGGCGTACGAGGTGGGCCGGCACATTATCGGTTACGAGGTTCAGAAAATCCTGGCGGCGCTCGATTACCTTTTGCAGGACAAAACGGGCGCTCCCGTAGGAGTGATTGGCTACGGTGAGGGAGGGCTACTGGCGCTCTATAGCGCCGCAGTCGACACACGCATTCAGGCGGTCTGCGTAAGCGGTTATTTTGAGGCGCGCGAAGATCTGTGGGAGGAGCCGATCTACCGGAATGTCTGGTCGCTGCTTCAGGAATTCGGAGACGCGGGGCTGGCGGCGCTGATTGCTCCGCGCGCGTTGGTGGTGGAAGCGGCTCGAGGAGTGGAAGTCTCCGGTCCGCCCCCTGCAACCAACGGACGCGCTGCTTCCGCGGCCTCAGGCAGGCTCTTGAGCCCGCAACTCCCGAAAGTGCAAAGCGAAGTGAAGCGCGCCCAGCAGGTATTCGACAAGCTGGGCCTGAGCGACCACCTGACTCTGGTCGTGAGTGGAGACGGCCAGGGCGATCCCGGTTCCGATGCGGCCTTGCGCGCCTTCCTCCGCAGCCTTGGTGCAGATAGTGCATTGAAGCCACGCGGACCGGAGCCGAAGCCCGGACAAGCTTATATCGATCCGGCCACCCGGCAGCACCGCCAATTCCAGCAACTTCGCGACTTCACGCGCAGCGCGGTGATGAACAGCGAATTCGTGCGTCAGAAATTCTGGACGCGAGCGGACGACTCCTCGGTCAGCAACTGGGAACAAAGCACCGGGTTCTACAAAAGGTATCTGTGGGAGGAAGTTATCGGCAAGCTGCCGGCGCCCTCAGAACCGCTCCGCGCACAGACACGCAAGATCAACGTGGAAGCCGCTTGGGCGGGCTATGAGGCCCTTCTGCCCCTCTGGCCCGATGTCTTCGCTTACGGCATCCTCCTCGTCCCCAAGTCTCTAAAACCTGGGGAGCGACGGCCCGTCGTGGTATGCCAGCACGGCCTTGAAGGACGCCCGCAGGACTTAATCAGCGACGACATACCGGCCGAGCATTATTATCACCGATTTGCTGCGGACTTGGCCGATCACGGCTTCATCGTCTACTGCCCTCAAAATCCCTATATTGGGGTCGACAAGTTTCGCAAGCTTCTGCGCCTCTCCCATCCCCTCAAACTGACGCTATTTTCCTTTATCCTCAGCCAGCACGAGCGGACGCTCGATTGGCTCTGCACCTTGCCTTTTGTCGACCCGAGCCGAATCGGTTTCTACGGCCTTTCCTACGGCGGCAAAACGGCGGTCCGCGTTCCCCCGCTGCTCGATCGCTATGCCCTCTCGATATGCTCCGGCGATTTTAACGAGTGGATTTGGAAAGTAAGCCGCGATGACTCTCCCTTAAGCTACGTTTTCAGCATCGAATATGACATGCTGGAATTCAATCTGGGCAACACTTTCAACTATAGTGATTTGGCCAACCTGATGACCCCACGGCCGTTCATGGTGGAGCGCGGACACAACGACCCCGTATCAGTTGATTCCTGGGTGGCTTATGAGTACGCCAAAGTGAAGCGGCATTACGACCGGATAGGATTATTCGACCGGACGCGTATCGAGTTCTTCAACGGCCCACACACCATTCACGGGGTCGGAACGTTTGAATTTCTCCATCAGTTTCTCAATTGGGGGGAACCGTGAATTGCCGGGTCGAGGAATTGCGATTGCACTACTCATGAACTCAGGCAACTCGCAAGAGAAGGGCTGCGTAACGCGAGGGATTTTCCAGCACAACCTCAATCCTTCCATCCGCCATTTTGAGCGGTAAGTCTTTCGTCTCCGGCCATACGATACGGGCGCCGGAAACATTCAACCTGCGTGAATCAAGGTGAATCTCCACTCGCGGCGCGGGGCGGATTTCGCCTTGCGTCACGAGCTCAATCGTGTTCAGCACTTGCACAAGAACGAATCGTTTATCAGAATCGAGGAAAAACGTTCCATGCACGAATTCTGAAAACGGCACAGAGCGAAGTTCAGCAATGGGGTTCGGCGCGAGTTCACGTACCAGTGCGGGGATCCAATCGAGAATCCAAAACGGCCGCGCCTGCATGGCCCAGAAGATCGGAACTCCGAGGTATAACGATTGGCCTTTGCCAAACTTGTTGAATGCTACCGCAGTGCCTGCGGTCTCTGAACCCGGCGGAGGCGGCCCCCAATTGAACCAGTGGTGATGCGTCACGTCCTCAACCATCAACGGCAGGCGGTAGCGCATCACTTCTTCAGCGTGAGTTCTTCGCAGTCGAAGGAACGATCCGCCCATGCCAACTGTGCTGACGCTCAACATTCTGGCCAGGGGATGGCCTGCCGATTCCAAATAGGTGGAGGTAAAATCCGCAGCGCGGGGATTGCCCTTTTCGTCCTGCGAGTACTTGCGCTCCTCGGAAATATAGTCGACGCCCAGAACATCGGCCAGCGCGAAGTTCGAACGCGGCTGGCAATTCTCATCCAGCAACCCGCATTTGTAGCTTGCCAGGAGAGTGCCGCCGCCGCTGACCCAATTGCGAATTGTTTCGGCTTCGGCGGCGGACAATACTTCCACCTCCGGCAGCACGAGTAGCTGAAACTGTTCGAGCACTTTCTTTTCCAGCCGGAATTCCGCCAGGCTTTCCACCGGGCGGCCGGCATAAGTCAACGTTTCAAGCGCGCCCAGTGTGGAATGGCGGAAATCCACCGGCCGCTTTTGCGCGTCCAGTTCGTTGCGCGTCGATTCGCTGTAGAGCATGGCCACGCTGGAGAGCGGTTGGAGGTCCGGGCCGAGAAGACAGTCGACGTTTTTGACGTCCTCCCAAGTTTCCTTGGCGACGGCGAACCAGCGTTTGGAGAATCCTTGTCCGTCAATTCCGCCCACGACGGGTGCGTTTCCGACAAAAAAGGTCCGCGCATTCTGAACGATCAGCGCATCGGCCTGCACGCGCGGAATCGAACCCGGATAAATGTCGGCATACCCGTAGCGGGTGAAAATGCCGGCCTGAAAATATGGCCGGCCCCAGCCGCGCATGAGGATGGAGCCCAACGCGATTCCGGTGGGGCACGGCAGAGGCTCCGCGTAAATGAAGCTGACTTTCTCCATGATGTCGTTGGGGAAGGACTCGGGGCCGCCATTGAGTGAAATCAACAGATCCGGCCGGTGCTTGCGTGCCACGGCGATGATTTCATCGAGCATGTTGGTCAGTGTGCGCTGCTGGTGCCAGTTGAAGCGCTTCTCCCACCCTTCGCGAGTCTGGAAGCCCTGGCGATAAGGGTCGCCGGGATGCTCGCGGTCCCATGCCTGCTCGGTGTATTTGCAGAAGCAGAAGGGATTCCGGCCTGAGCTGCGATAGAGTTCAAACTGAATTCCAAATATATCCAGGAAGATCTCCTGGACGTCATAGCGCGCGAAGATTTCGTCCATCATGCTCAAGACATACTGGCGATAGGGAGAATCGAGGCAGGTGATGTACCAGCGCATCGTCTGCGGCTCCCCCGCCTCGTTGACCCATGCCCAATCGGGATGCGCCAACACACACTGATTGTTGAACTGAAGGCTGTAGTAGGCCGTGAGCGACATGCCGTGTTGCCGCGCCAACTCCACTTCCCTTCCGAACAGGTCGTAATCCAGCTTCGGCTGGCGAATCGCCGAATCGCTGGGGTACAAGGCATATCCCCAGTGACTTTGGGAATAGATCATCAGGCATTCCGCACCTGCATCTCGCGCGGCCTTCACGGCGCCCTCAACGTCAATCTGGAAATTTGCCTCGGGCGGTACGTGAAACTCCCATTCCATCATGCGATAGGTTTTTTCGGGCGAGACAATTCCAGCTTGTTGGCGAGCGAGACGCAACGCGGCAAGGTCCGGATAGCCGTCACTCGAATCACCAGGATTGGAGACTGAACTTTCGTTGAAATGCCGCGGCAACAACGCCATCAAACTGGCCTGAGTTGAGGTTTTGAGAAAATTCCGGCGATCATATTTTGACATCGCTTCCTCTTCGTCAGGATTGGGGATTATTTTCATTCCTGGTGGTGGTCTACGCAAAATCGTTATTGGCCGAAAAAAGTCCTTGTTGCTTAACAAACCAACTTCGAACTCCGGAAGCCAAGTCCAACTTGCGGCTGCCGACCCAGCTCAGGGTTCGGCAATAATATCGCATCACGTCGCATCGCGGAAACCGAAATGGGTCGCGGTTCAACGTGGGAATCATGGGTTAGTCCGGCAAAACCTGCTCCAGAGGTCCGGCAGGACACCCGTATTTTTGCAGCAAATCCAGCTTCTGCTTCCTGGCCTGGTCCCTTAACCCCTCGTCCCTGACGGTTTTGACCACCTCCACGGACGCCGCGCAGAATTGCTTGTGAACAAAATCACAGGAGAGATTAAACATCGGACCATTCGGCCCTTCGGTAATCGCACAAGTGTTGCCAAAAGCGCTGCGGTACAAATCCAGGAGGTCCGATCGGAGGCCGGGGTCGGCGGTGATCAGCCCTCCTTCCATCAGGGCGAAGGCCGAGTCATCCATTCGACCCTCGGCGGCGAAGCCGAGGGCAATCTGCCGGTACCCCTCAGCTTTCGCGGGATGAAGGGCGAGCGCTTCGCTGGCTGCGACGTCAGCCTCCTTCGCGTTCCCCAGCCTCCAGGATACAGCCGCAAGCATCCAATCCGCTTCCGGATCGCCTGGGGCAGCGTGCGGCACGGTGGGGTTCCGGCGAGCCCACTCCGCCTCCCCATTGCGATCGTTTTCAGCCCGCTCGCTCCTGTATATGGCGATCGAGCGTTGCAAAAGCTGGAGAGCTCGTTGGTACTCATGCAAACCTTGGGAAGAATCGCGTTCGTGCAAGATGTCGCCTTTGGCGATATAGAGCCCGCCTGCCAAGCGGTAAACATCCGGAGCGTTGCGCGAATCGGGAAGCGAATCCAGAATGGCCAGAGCCTTGTTAGCTTCCTCAAGTGCGCGATCAAGGTTCAAACCCACAGGGCCGCTTGCATAAAGGACGGAGGCGAGCTGCGCATGGACTTTGAAGCTGTTGGGGTTGGTTCGGACACTGGCCTCGTACATGGCAAGTTCGTCATGCCAATCGGCGTTCCGCACCCAAGTCCGGACGACGAATGCCGCCACGATCACGCAGAACACCACCGGCACATATTGCTCTGCATGAAGCCGCTTGCCGGCCGCTTCAATCGCCATCACCAGACAGGCGAGCAGCCCGATCGCCGGCAGGTATAAGAAACGCTCCGCCATAATAGTGCCGATTGGAAAGAGCAGGTTCGAGACGGGCACGAACGTGACCGCGGCAAAGCATGCGAGGAAAAAAGCCGTGCGGTTCCGACTGTACAACGAGACCACCAGGATGGCGGCGGCCAGCACTGCGATGCATGCCAGCCAGTCCTGAAGGGTCCCGTGGGCAATCGGGATCTGCGCGTAGGAATAATCGCTGGAAAGTCTGGCCGGCCAAAGCGTGAGCCAGAGATAGCGGGCGATTACTTTGACTGCGGTGAGCCTTCCGCGCCAGAAGCCTGCGCCCACGATCGGGTTGTCAACGAAAGGAGTCACCCAGGGCCGCGAAGCCGCCAGCACGATTGACCGCTGGTACAACATCGCCACGATAGGCAGGAGTGTTGCGACGCAGCCCAGGAGTAGAACTTGCCCTTGTCGCCGGTCTTTCCAAAAGGTCAGCTCATAAAGTGCAATGACGCCCACGATGGTGACGGCGCTCTCTTTCGAAAATACACCAACGGCGGTGGCGCCCATCAATCCCGCAAGCCATGCAAGCCTGCGCAACCCGGCGGATTCCGTGGCCTTGAGGTACATCAGGAAGCCGCTCAAAACGGCCATGGCGGAAAGCAGGTCCGACCGGCCGATCATGTTGGTCACCGATTCTGTCAAGACCGGGTGGACAGCCCAGAGCGCCGCCGCGAAAAAGGATGGCCAAAACCTGCGCAGGAATCTGCATGCCAGCGCATAAACCAGAAAGACGTTCCCAAGGTGCAAAAGGAAGTTGATCCAGTGATACCCCACCGGGTCAGTCTTATTTCCGAGTACTGCATAGTTGAACAGGAAGGATAGCGTTGTGAAGGGGCGATAGAGCCCCGTCTCGCCGGTTGGCCACCAAAACGTGTGCTGAAGAATCAGGCGGATATTCTCGCCGGTAAACTCACGAATGCGTGGATCCTGGAGAAGCAGGAGCTTGTTATCAAGAACGAGGCCGGCGGAGAACGAGTTCGAAAAGGCCAGAAACGTCAGTATGGCGAGCGAAGCCGGCGCGAGCACGCCCTGCCACCGGTCAATTTGAATTGGGCGGGGCTCAGTGTCATGAGCCGGGCCGCCTTTCTTCTTGGGCTTTTTAGGCATTTCGGGTCAGCAGAGGCCCCCCAGCGTGTCATTCTGAGCCAGTCTCGCAGCTCACGCGGATGAAGTCGGATCGGGCAGGCTTATCACCGACTCGATGAACAACTCCGCGTCTCGCAACGGGATTATTCTAGCTTGCGATCGATCACCCAAGACAATTAGTGCCAGCACCAAAATCGATAACAACGCCTGAGCCGTGAAAAGAATGAGCAAGCCCACGGCAAATGGGGCCCAGCCCGGAACTGCCACGGGAGTAAAGAGTCGCACCGCCAGGATGAATCCCAGCAGGCCCAAAGCCAGCACCATGACCCCGGAAAAGAAGATAATCAGGCGGGCTCCCACCACCTCGCCGAAAACCGCAATCGCCGACAGCCCATGGGCCACAAGAGCATTGAACCGCATATGCGATTCCCCCTCATACCGCTTTTCGCGCGGCAGGGGAACGAGGGCGTAACGAACCCGCGAGCAGAGGATGGTGGCGGCATAATGGTTCCAAATGTCATGCCGAACCA
>JASHTZ010000147.1 GCA_030040295.1 Terriglobia bacterium
CCAGCGGCTTTCCGTTGACGGCAAGCTGCGCGGGCGACTGCAGCCAACCCGGAATTCGAACGTAGAGAGTGAATTCGCGCGGCGACGGCGTCTCTACGCGGAGCTCTGTGGAGTCCGATTCCGGGTATTGGGTTTTCTGCGTCAGTTTCAAGATCCCGTCCTGACTTTGCCAGGTCAGTTCCGAGGGCGTAAACAGGTTCACGTAAACACCATCATCAGCGTGGAAGTACGTGCTGATGGCATAATCCGCCACCACCTGCGGAGTGGTTCCAGAGCAGCACGGCCATTTCTGCTCGTAGTACTCTTTGCGGACCGAGGGATGATAGTCGGAATAGTAGAAGACATGTCCGTCGCCTTTCGGGTCCTTCACTCCCAGCATGGTGTTGTAGAGAACGCGCTCCAGACTGTCGCCGTATCGGCTGTCCGCGGTGAAGCGCAGCAGGTAGCGGGTGAGCTTCAGGTGCGCATAGGAGCCGCAAGGGGTTTCGAAGTGCGCGTGGGTGTTATCCAGGCTTTCCCCAAGCAGACCTTTGTTGGGAGTTACGAAGCGTTCATTGGGAGCCCACCCGCCGGAAGCGTAAGACTGGGTCGTCGCAAGCATCTGAAAGGCATTTCGAGCCGCGTCCAGGTACTTGGTTTCGCCAAGAACGAAATAAGCGCGCGCGGCGGAGCACAAGGCGTTCACGTGACTGTAAGCGTGCAGCCCCGGCAGCACGTTTTCCCCGCGAGAGAGCGGGTCGAAATAGGTTCGATCCATCAGGTATTGGCGCGCCATCTCTCGATAGTCCGCGTCGCCAGTGGTCTCATAGGCATAGAAGAGGTTCTCGGGCAGCGTGTACGGCTCGTCGGAGGTCGCCTGTTTGGGCGCTTCGAAATGCTCGTAGGCGCGCGGAGGAAGATATCGCACCGAACCCTTGATGCATCGCCGAGCCGCGTCGAGAGCCAACGGCGCGTCCGCCAGGTTGTGGGCGTCCAGCAGGCCCACCAGGATTTTGTCCAGAGTGTACGCGGCGCTGGCCGTGGAAGCCTTTAGGGACGGGTACCAATAATCGTCGGAATCAATGGTGGCGGCAAAGCCCTTCACCAGCCGGTGGGCCTTGGCCTGCGCAGCGGCATCGCCGGTGGTGCTGTACATCCGGGCCAGGCCGGAGATGATTTGCCCGAGCACCTGGCCGGGCCCGAAGCCTTCCGCGTCGTACCAACCGCCCATATCTTCGCCGGGCGCCGGCAGTCCGGCTCGCTGCCGGTAGACTTTGAGCAATCGGTCTTCGTCCAGGCCGAGGTATGAAGCGTGAATGCGCTCCTGCTGAGCCTTCAGCGGGCCGCCGGTAAGCTTGACGTCGGAGTAAGAGAAAGCCGAGAGTTTTTCGCGCGAAGCGGGAGAGGGTTCACTTTGCGACTTCGCCCACCGCGCCGCTCCACCGGCGATGGCCGCTGCGGCTATTCCTTGCAGGAACTCTCGACGGGGAATGCTGCCTGGGGAACATTTGCGCATGACACTTCTCCGAAGGGTTTCGAAGGCGAATTAAATTTCGATTCCAGGTAGGAAAGCGGAATATCGTAAAGGAGAACTTTGGGAGAGTGGCGCAGGCTGTCGTGAATGAAACAGACGTGCGTGCACCAGCACTGGTCGTTGACGATGGCGCCAAGTTCTTCCTGGCGCTCCTGCGTTTCCCAGAACCGCTGGAAATCGCAATCGTAGTCGCGCAAGTTGGCGAGCTTGCCGCGCAGCTCGCAGGAGCGGACGTCGCCGTTGAAGTCGATGACGATGGAAGTCTCGCCCGCGGTGCAGGGCATGGGCCAGGGATGCGGATCGACGGCATTCTCAAGCTGAATCTTGTTGTGCAGTGCGAGCGTTCCCTGATAATAGATCTGTGCCAACTTGCCAGACACGCCGCTGTGGCGGCGCAGGACGTTCGAGGCGTAGTAGTCGTAGACGGGTTGCAATTCCTTGTAAAGCTTAGCCAGGCGATGCGCCGGGACCTGCTTGAGCGAAGGGTCCTTGGCTGAGCCGCGAATGATGTTGAAGTAGTGGCCGTCCACAGTGCAGTGCGCTTTCACGTAATCCGCAATCGCCATCACCTGGTCGAAATTCTCCGCGCAAATCACGGTGTTGATATTGACGCGCAGGCGAGGGTATTTCCGCCGGCAGGGCTGAAGGGTTTCGAGCGTCGCGAGTGTCTTCTCGAAATTCCCGGGCACTGCGCGAATAGAGTCCTGCATTTCGCCCAGGCCGTCGAGCGCCACGTTGACGTCCAGTTGCAGCTCAGGATTCTCTTCGCAGATGCGCGCTACCCATTCGCAGGTGCGCTCGGGTAGCAGGCCGTTGATGGGCAGATTGACCCAACTCACTCCGTTATGGGCGTGGAAGAGGTGAATGATGTCGGTCAGCTCGCGGCGCAACAGGGGCTCGCCGCCGGAGAGCCACAGGTCGGTGAAGGGAGGCATGCTGAAGGCGAGCTTGCGAATCTCGTCCCAGGTCAAGTCGCCGCGCTGGTTGAGCTCCTGCCAGTAAAAGCACGTGCGGCACTTGGCGTTACAGAGCGAAGTGACGAAGAAGATCACCGTTCCCAGCCGCTTCTTGCGGCCCAGCGAGTGGTAGATCTTTACGATTTCGGATTTGTAGCTGCCGGCCATGTAGCTTCAAGTACCCTCAAGAGCATCAATAGCACACGTCAAGACGACGCCACAAGAACAATATGACGTTCGTGGTCCGCTTTGCTGGAGCGGCGCTCGATGCGCGCCGACGCCGGGCGCAAACCGCCGCTACCATTCCGAATCGAATTGAGCTGCTCAGTACACCACATCGAGCGACAAATCGTAGAAGCGATGCAGAAACCCGGCATAGTTGCCGAAGTAGGGCGAGGTGACGGTGTTGTAGACGTCGCGGAAATTGCCGTGATCGGTCAGGTTGAAGACCTCAATCGAGCCGCGCAGCAAGTGCTTCCGCACCCAGGGAATGAAGGGAATAGAAAAATCCTCGGAGGTCTTCAGGTCGAGCGAAAGGAAAGTGGGGAAGCGGCGGCTGTTGGGCGGGCCCACGTAGTTCTGCAAGTCGTCAAAGATCGAAAAGGGAAATCCCGAATGCCAGTCGAGCAGCGGGCTGACAATGAATTTCTGCGGAAGCTTGAAGCGCCCCCATGTCACAACGCGGTCGGGCACGTTGGTGGGGAGCGTGCCGAACAAGTCCGGCTCGATGACCGGCTGCTCGTAGGGAATGTAGACCCAGGCCATGGAGTTTAAGTCGCCGCGCGCCTGGCTATTGACGTAGGAGATGTTGAAATCCGCCTTGTCATTCGGGTGCGCGCGCACCGTGGCCTCAAACTCGTGATAGCGCGATTGACCAAGATTGGTGAGGAGCAGGTAGCCGGTGGTGGGGGAGAGGGTTTCCGGATTTACCGTGAACTCATTGTAAGTCTTGCTGGCCAGGAAGCTGACGCGCGCAACAAGATCGGGGCGGATTTCCTGGTCGAATTCCGTATTCCAGGTAATGTCGTAAGGTGTGCTGCCCAGTCGCGTGCCGGAAGGTAGAATCGTTTTGCCGTCGTCGGCGAATTCCTCGTAATAGGGAACGTAAACCGTGGGTGGACCCAGCGCCACGCCATTGGTGTCGAACATCGTGACCTGACGGTCGGGGTTCTGATTGTAATCGCCCGCGAGAAGCGGCAGGCGATCGTAGAAAACGCCGACACCGCCGCGCATGATGGTCCTTCCTTTTTTGTCAGGTGAGAACGTCGCCCCTCCGCGCGGAGACAGGGCGGAACGTTCGCCGAGCGTCTGCCCGGAAACGCGCATCCCCGCATCAACTGAAACATAGTGGTTGAAAATCCAGTGGTCTTCAATGAACGCTGCGAGTTCGGTGTCGGCGGTCGCCAGGTGACCCGCGGGGCTGAAGTCGATCTCTTCAGCCAGTGAGTCATCCTCGCGCAGGAGTTGCACAGGATGATCGATGCTGGTGCCCTGGTAAGCGCGATGGACGGCATCGCCGCCAATCTTGAAATCGTGAGCGCCATGCCAGTGCTTGCGCGGGAAGAGGTAGCTTTCCTGCACCTCTTGCTGGTTGCTGCTGCGCGTCCAGGCGTTGAAGAAGTTTCCTTCCCAGCCGGTCGGAGTGATCTGCAAATCCGCCGGCCCCTGGCCGTGCGTGTAACTGTCAAAATCCGTGAATTGCGCGAGCGTGGTGAGAATTCCTCCGTTGTGGAAAAGGTAGTGGTCGTGCAAGCCAATCGAGTAGCCGCTTTGAGCGTAGTCTGCCGAGGCGGTTTGGGGAATCAAACTATCGATATTGTCGTACTGGCGGCGATCGGGGAAAAGCTTAACGTCCACGCTGGCCAGGTGCCGGGAAGACAGGGCGTAATAGAAATCCGAGAAAGAGGTCCAACCCTGCCTGCGGGTCTGGTTGTTCGGCCACGCCAATCCGCGGACCGATTGTGACGAATAGTTGTAGGTGAAAGCTTCGGAGAACGTCAGCCGATCCTTCAGCAGGGGGCCGGAGAAATAGACGCGCGGCGAGTCGTCGGCAATTCCCACCAAATGGCCGGCCTCAAAACGCGGTGTGGGCACAAAATCATTCAGCTCGTATTCCCACTTGCTCGAGGGCGCTTTGGTT